>PMKA01000221.1 GCA_003157575.1 Opitutia bacterium | reverse complement strand
CAGGGACTTCGTCCCTGGCTAAATCTCCGCTGTCCCTCCGGGACAGAGAGTCCGCCGATCTTCCGAAAGGCATTGCGGTTAGGCGTCCTGGATGGAAACAGCGAATGCCACGCGGGACCGCTTTCGGCGCGTCAAGGATTGGAGGTGATCTTAATGCCGAAAGAACTGCGGAGATAGGATTGAGTGTCGGCCGGGGTGCTGCAAGGGTTGTCCTGGAGGTAGGCCGCGGCCTTTCCGCTGGTGTAGGCCGCGGAAGCGGAGGTGCCGCTTACGGACCAGGATTGGTTGTTGAAATTGACGACACTGGTTCCGGGCGCCCCCAGCGACACAAAGCTGCCCCGGTTGGCGTACGACGCGAGTTGGCCTTGATCGACTGCGGTGACCGCGTTGACTTCTGAATAGGCGGCGGGATAGAAGGGCGTGGTGACAGGGGTGTTACCGGCCGCGCCGATAAAGAGAATATTCTTCGCGGCGGCCGACTGAATTACGCTATGGAGAAACGGGCTGTCGTCGCTGCTGCCGAGGCTCAGGTTCACAACTCTTGCGCCGCCATTGACGACCTGCGCGATGCCGTTGGCAACTTCGAAGGAGGTTGTTGTTGTGCCTGACCCGTACACGTCGGCGGCCAGAACTCGCGCGGTGGTCTTGCCATGAGTGGCTGCTTGAAGGCTACTTGAGAAAGTCTCCAGCATCGAAGTGGCGTGAGAGGGGACGTTAGGATCCTCCTGCGAAACCCCGGCAACGGAATACTTCTTCACCACGAGTTTATCCAAATTGTTCCCGATGGTCTGCAAATCGGTATCGACGAAGCCCACAACGACCTGGCATGTGTCAGGAGGGGGATCGATTTCCAACTGCGGATCCGGCGCCTTGCTAGGAAGAACCTGGCCGGCCATGGAGGGCCGATCAATCGAGTAGTTGCTGTCCACCGAGGCCACATCCGCGTTGATCAGCAACTGAGCGCGCGCCGCTTCCGCCGCCGCCTCGTCATCAAACTGCAGCCGGTAGGCGTTCAGGTCATCCATGCGCCCGATGACTTTCGCGCCCAGCAGTTTGGCGAGGTCGTCGATCTTCGCTCCGGGTTTGAGCCGGACGATGAGTTCGTTGGGAATGATCTTCGATTTGCCCTCGCCGGATTTGGCGGCGGGTTGCACCAATTGGGTGGCGTTCTGGCGGCTGGTGCGGAAGACGTAGAGTTTGGAGCTGCTGTTGGTTTCGGGCACCAGCGCGTAATTGGCGTTGCCCAGAAGCAGGCGGAGAGCCTCTCCCGGAGGCAGGTCGCGGAATTTCGCGGAGATGGGCTTGATCGTCTCCGGTTCGACATAGATATGCCACTGGGTGGTGGCGGCAACCCGGCCCAGCAAATCGAGCAGGTTCTCCGCTTTGAGGTCGGCGCTGACCACGTTATTGTTGGTGTCCCAGTTCAGCGTCCCGGCGGCGCGGGCGACGGCGGGAACGAGCAGGGCGAGGGCCACGCACAAACCCAAGCGGCGGCAAATCCATCGCCGGCCGCTCTCGAGACCGCCTGGTGTCGTTTTCATCATATTTTGTTACTTCAGACCGCCCAGCCCGCAAATCTATTCAAACTTGACCATTCTATAACGCATCGACGCGGAAAAAGCGACCAAAACCTTGCGAGCCGGGTTCTCGCTCCGCGGAGAGTCCATCAGGGGGTTAGCCGCGTTCCCGTCGTTCCGCCGATGGCGGCGGAGAGGAATTGCGGCGAGGTGATGAGCGCCTCTTTTCCTCCGCGCTCGATAAACTGGAGGCACGCCTGGATTTTCGGGAGCATCGATCCGGGTTGGAAATGGCCTTCGGCGATCCACGCCTTGGCCTGCGCCACGGTCATGGAATCCAACGCGCGTTGATCGGGCCGGCCGAAATTGAGACACACCTTGTCCACGGCGGTCGAGATTACGAGGAGGTCCGCCCCAATCTGATTCGCCAGCAGGGCCGAGGCGATGTCCTTGTCTATCACCGCCGCCGCGCCGCGGAGCGCGCCCTGGTCGTTGGCAAAGACCGGGATGCCGCCTCCTCCGGCGGCAATGACAACGTAACCGCTTTTAACCAAATGGGTTATGACGTCCGATTCGATGATGCGCAGCGGTTTGGGCGAGGCTACCACCCGACGCCAGCCGCGTCCCGCGTCTTCCGCCATCGCCCAGCCTTCCACCCGGGTCCGGTCCAGCGCCTCTTCCCGGGTGTAGAATTGGCCGATGGGCTTGCTGGGACGGGAGAAGGCGGGGTCCGCCGCGTCCACCAGGGTTTGGGTGACGATGCTGGCGACGCCTTTGGTCAGGCCGCGGCGGCGGAACTCGTTTTGCAGCGCCTGCTGGATTTGGTAGCCCAGCGCGCCCTGGGTGTCGGCGACAATTGAATCGAGCGGCACCGCATGCAGAGTCCCGCGCGAATGTTCGCTCCGTTGGAGAATAAACCCCACCTGCGGGCCGTTGCCGTGGGTCAGGACGATCCGGCACCCTTGCTCCAGCAGTTGGGTGAGGTGCCGGGCGGTCTCGACTACGGCGGCGTACTGGTCGGGGACGCTCATGTGTTGAGCGTCCTTGATGAGCGANNAACGGCTGAAATGGGAACACAAAACTGAAGTCGGTCACGGGGCGGCGCGGGGCGGGGAAGCGTGGCCTTTGTCTGGCGCGGAATATGCTATGCAAGCAGATGCGAAAACCTGCCGGTTTTCCGCAGGGCGGCGTTTTTATGGCGGCGGAACCGAGCGGGGAAACGCGCTCGAACATGAGTTTGCCGATATGACCATTCTGGATTTAGCCAAAGCGACGGTGGTTTGCGGCAGCGGCTCGTTCCTGGTCTTCAGTTTTCCGGTTCTCGGCCAGGTGCTGATGATCGGGATTCTGAGCCTGTTGTGGCTGCTGTACNNTACAAGACGTTTGCCTCGCTCCGGCGCAAGTGAACGGCCTATCGCCCCGCGGGGCGAGAGAGATCGAACTCGATGATGGTAAGCGAATCGGTCTGGCGGTTGTACATTCGGATGCCCTCCAACTCCCATTGGCCGCGGACTTTCTGGACCCCTTTCGGATCAAACTGCTTCATCACCTCTCCCTTTGAGTCATAAGCATCGGCATGGATGATCCCCTTGTTCTCCGTGTCAACCCAGGAAACGACCCGAACGTAGCCTGACGGCGCGGGGTTGGGATTCACGCTTTCCAGCACACGGCAGGGCCGGCTCTTGCGCGTCTCGGCTCGGAGGAGGCGCTGGACCGGCCAGTGGAGAAACTCCAGCCCGAGGTCCGCCACCCAGAAGTCCGACCCGGCGAACGGCCGCATGATCTCGGACGCGTCGAGGGTTTTGGGCGGCGAGTTGGAGGCGCCCGGGCCGTCGATTCGCCCAAGGAGATATTGGTTCGGCCGGCCGTTGCGGTGGAGGATCGTCAGGGTGGCGGAAGCCTCGCCGCCGGGTTCGTAGATATTCAGCCAATTAGTGCCCTGGGCCAGCACCAGCGTTCGCATTGGAAAGGTCCGGGGCTTGCCGTCGGCGACGCGGACCGTGATCCTGGCGGTGTTGGTGAGATTCTGATCCGGCTGCTGGTCGAGCA
>PMKA01000072.1 GCA_003157575.1 Opitutia bacterium | reverse complement strand
CTGGGTGTCCGTCATGTTCAAGCCCATCCAGATCGCCGACGATCTGAAGAAGTATGGCGGCTACATTCCCGGCGTCCGCCCCGGCGAGCCCACGGCGCAGTTCCTCGACTTCATCATGACCCGGCTGACCCTCGCCGGCGCGATCTTCCTCACGGTCATCGCGGTGATGCCCGATATTCTTCTCTACGAGGTCAAAGTCCCGCAGCGCATCGCCTATTTCTTCGGNNCGGCACCGGCATGCTGATCACCGTCGGCGTGCTCCTGGATACCATGCGCCAGCTTGAGACCTTCCTCCTTCAGCGCCATTACGACGGTTTCCTTCGCAAAGGCCGGATTCGCGCCCGAAGCACCGCGGTCTCCTCCGCGATCGGCGAGGCTGCCGACTTTGCGACAGTCAAGGCCCTCGGCCTTCCGCTTCTGGTCATCTTTCTGGTGGGTATCGTCTCCTGGGTTATCCGCCGCTTCGTTCTTTAAGGCTTTACTTTGCGGGAAATGCATGCCATTCCCCTCAACTTTTCGCGGTCTGGTTCCACGACCTCCGCGAAGTTTATTTGCTTCGGTGACATAAGCCGGCTTTGGGCAGGCTTGGCCATTGAGGCGCGTTCTTTGAAGATTGAGCACGTCTCTCCTGAAACGCTTGTGCATCAGGAGATTTGCCGTCGCACGCCTCTCGGCCAACAGGTCGCAAAGGCCCGCCAGCACGGTGCCGCCGTGCCCGACCAGACCCTCCTCGCAATCCTGCGCAAGTGGTTCTGGGCGCGCAAACCCGATGCGGGATTCCTCCTTTCAGGATTCCCGGCTACGTTGCTCCATGCCCGTGTGTTCGATGAATGGCTCGACGCCCGCGAGGAAAACCTTTCCGGTTGCCTCTGTGTCGGGTCTGAAGCCGGTGCCGCTTTTGCGCCACCCGATCCGGCCGTCATCGAACATTATCGCACGTTGGGACTCCTTTCCGGACCCAGCCTCCCCGTTTTAGATCTGGTCTGAGACCACTTCCACGATGATTCCGATCAAAGACAGGGACGGTATCGCGCAGATGCGCGAATCGTGTGCAATCGCCGCAACGGTCCTGTACCGTCTCAAGGCGCTTGTGCAACCGGGCATCAGCACGTTCGATCTGGATCAGGCCGGCCGCGAGCTGATGGCCAGCTTCGGCGCCCGCAGCGCCGACTTCGGCTACCAGATCGGTTCGCGACGGTTTCCCGCCTACACATGCCTCTCGGTCAACGAGGAGGTGGTCCATGGCATAGGCTCCATCAAACGGATCCTGCACGACGGCGATATCATTTCGCTCGATGTCACGGTCGAGGCCAACGGATATATCGGCGATACTGCGATAACGGTGCCGGTGGGCTCCATTAGTCCGGATGTCGCCAGGCTGGTTCAAACCACCCGGGAGGCCCTCCAGATCGGAATCCAACAGGCGCAGGTCGGCAATCGCATCGGCGACATCTCCAATGCCGTCCAAACTTATGTCGAGGCGCGCGGCTTTGGCGTTGTTCGCGATCTCGTGGGTCACGGCGTCGGCCGTTCGATGCACGAGGAACCGCAGATTCCAAACTTCGGCCGCCGCGGCGTCGGCGAGAAGATCAAGGCCGGCATGACCCTCGCCATTGAGCCCATGGTCAATCTCGGCACCTATCGCGTCAAGACGCTCGCCGATGGCTGGACCGTTGTCACCGCCGACGGCCTTCCCTCCGCCCATTTCGAACATACCGTGCTCACCACTGACAAAGGTCCGGAGATTCTCACCATTCCCCGCCCTTCCGCCCCGCCCGCTTCCGCGCCTCCGTCCGCAATTTCAATTTCTCAAACCACAACCAAACCCGTCTAGTCTTTTCCCATGCCACGTCTGCTTGGTGTCGACATTCCACCGAAGAAGAAGATCGCCATCTCCCTTCGTTATATCTACGGCCTCGGTCCGACCCGGTCCGATCTCGTGGTCAAGGAGGCTGGACTTGACGCGAACATGCGCGCCTCGGACCTTTCCGAAGAGCAGCTTAACAAGATCCTCCACATCATCACCAACCACAAATGGGTGGTGGAGGGCGATCTGCGGCGCGATATCGCCGGCAATCTGAAGCGGCTGCAGGCCATCAACTGCTACCGCGGCATCCGCCACCGCAAGGGCCTGCCCGTCCGCGGCCAGCGCACAAGCACAAACGCCCGCACCCGCAAGGGCCCGCGCAAGACCGTCGGCGTCACCAAGGTAAAAGCTGAAACCACCACCGTTTGATCCCCGCCATGGCTGAAGACAAGTCCACGCCCGCCCCGAAAAAAGAAAAGGCTCCGAAGAAAGAGGCTGCTCCCGCGTCAGCGGATTCCGCCTCCAAAACGGAGACCGGTGAGAAAAAGCCCGCCAAGGAAAAGACGCCGAAGACACCCGGCGCGGCGGAGCAAGGTCGCCCTGCCGGCGAAAAAGGCGCGAAAAAAGACGGGCCCGCTGCCGAAGGAGCCGCACCTGCCGCGGCTCCCACGGACAAGCCCGTCGAAATGATCGGCGGCGTCGCAAAACAACCGACCGCCGAAGATCTTCTCAAGGAGGAGCTCGGCGCCCTCAAGATCCGTCGCGCAAAGGGCGCCAAGAACATCACCACAGGGCTGGCCAACATCCTTGCGTCGTTCAACAACACGGTCGTCACCATGACCGACCTGAAGGGCAACGTCATCGCCTGGTCGAGCGCCGGCAAGTGCAACTTCCGCGGCTCCCGCAAATCCACCGCCTACGCCGCCCAGATCGTTGCCCAGGACGCCGCCCGCAATGCCATGGCTCACGGCCTCAAGGATGTCCAGATCCGCGTCAGCGGCCCCGGCCTTGGCCGCGACTCCGCCATCCGCGCCCTCCAGGCCATCGGCCTCGAGATCACCTCGATCATCGACGTGACCCCGGTGCCCCACAACGGCTGCCGTCCCCGCAAACGCCGTCGCGTGTAATCAAGACCGAAAGACTGCGGAGCACAGCCCTCGGGTTTGCCCCTCCGCAGTTCCGAATTCATCAACCACAGTCCTGTAGACCCGTAGTCTGTAGTCTCATAGTCCCTTTTTCTCCATGGCACGCTATATCGGTCCCTCCACTCGAATCAGCCGCCGTTTCGGCCAGTTCATCATTGGCTCCG
>PMKA01000158.1 GCA_003157575.1 Opitutia bacterium | reverse complement strand
TTCTCGGACGGCAGGGTCGAGACGGTAAACGTCTTGCGATACCAGGCGTAGCCGTCCAGCTGCGGGTAGCCGGCGTTCTCCCAGTAGCTGGGAACGGGAATATCGGCGAAATCTGATTCGTCGCAGTGTTCCTGTTTCCATTCGGCCTTGTCGCCCGGGCTGAATTTCCACGTTCCGCTCAGGACGACATCGGGCAGGGGAATGGCGGTGGTGAAAAGGCACAGACGTCCTTCGACGATCCCGCCCACGCCACCGCCGTCGTAGACGCGGACAGCGACAACGTTGTCCCGTCCCGCCAGGAGGAGACCGGAAGGGACCTCGTAGACACGCGCCTGGTCATAGGCGGACGCGTAATGGGGCGGGAATTGTCCGGTGCCGCCGACAAGCTTGCCGTTCAGGTACACCTGGTCCACATCGTCGATCCGGCCCAACGAGAGGTAGACCTCGTCCCGGTCGTGGCCCGAAGGAAACACAAACGTCTTCCGGTACCACGCGTACCCGTTGTAGCCTTCGTAGCCTTCCGACTGCCACTCGGCCGGGGCGTGAATCGTCGCCCATTCCTGGTCGACAAACCCCGGAGTGGCCCAGGCAGCGCTGTCGCCAACGGAGAATTTCCAGTCGCCGCTCAGTCTGACGATGCGTTTCCAGTTGTCGTTGCCGAACCATGAGTCGTGGGCGTTTGCACAGGTGTTGGCGACGGCGGCAAGCAGCACTGCGCCAAGCGCGGCGAGGGATAGGATCTTGTGGGAGTTCATGGGAAAGCAGTGAGTAGCGGGTGGTGGGCAGCGGGTAGTGGATGGCGAGGAGCGAGGAGCGGGTAGTGAGTTGTCAGATACGGGCGGTGAGCAGTCGTGGGGCAGGGGGGTGATTCGGTGGTCTGGCATGCTCGCTACTCACTGCTCGATGCTCGCTACTGATTGCTCACTCCGCCCTCAACGCCTCAGTCGGATTGACCCTTGTTGCGCGGCGGGCGGGAAGATAACAGGCGAGCAGCGCGGAGCCGGCAAGGAGCGCGATGGAGGCGCCGAGGACGAGCGGATCGTGCGGGCTGACACTGACAAAGTGGGACGAGAGGGCTTTGCCAAGAAGCAACGAAAGGACCGAGCCCAGGGACACGGCGACGGCCGTTTGGAGCAGGCCTTGTCTCATGAGGAGTGCAAATACGTTGGTCGGCATCGCCCCAAGGGCCATGCGGATGCCGATCTCGCGCGTGCGCCGCGCAACCGCATAGGCTTTGACGCCGTAGACACCGACCACCGAAAGGACGAGCGCGATTCCACCGAAGAGGCCGAACATCACGGCTCCGCTCCGGATCATCCAGAGATCCAGATTGCCGTCCACGATGTCGGAGAAGAGAACCAGTCTGAGGACAGGAAGGTCGGGATCGAAGTCCCTCAGCGCCTGCCGCAATCCGGACATTGCGGCACCGAGGCTTTTGGGGTTTTCCGATGCAAATCGAACCGTGAGAAAGACGTCGGGACTGTATCCCCGGGCGAGAGGAACGTACAGGCGGGGTGTGATTTCGCCGACGTGCGGGTTGTTGCGGTGGTTTGCCACGATGCCGACGATCTCCATCTCACCGGACGATCCGTCTGTCGGCCGAACGCGCCGGCCGAGAGCATCGCCGTTGGGAAAGAGAAGTTCGGCCATCTTCGCGTCGACGATCACGACAGCCGGGGCGCGGTCGTCCTCGGATTCGGCGGGCGTGAAGGTCCGGCCCCGGAGCAGGTGCACGCCGATCGCATCGAACAATCCGGGAGTCATTGCGCAGAAGGTGCCCTCGGTCCCCGACTGTTTTGCATCCGGGCCCGTTGCAGGGGCCGCCTCGGCGGGGGCGAGCCTGCGCGTGTTGTCGACGTTGGTGTAGGGCAACCGTGTCGCGAGCGCGGCGGAGCGCACGCCGGGCAGTCCCTGAAGCCTTGACAGGAGCGCGAACATCTTTTGGCGGGCCGTTGCCTCCGGGGTGCCGGCGAGGGAGAAATCCAATTCGGCGACCGCGCAGCCGGCCGGCTTGAATCCGAGGTCAAGACCAGAGGCGTTCAACGCGCCACGCAGGAACAGACCGCCGGTGAAAAGAAGGACGAGGGACAGGGAAATCTGTGCCATCACAAGGCAATGGCGCCCGGAGAAAAGACGGTTCCACCGGCCTGCGGCGGCGGGTTCGCCTGCCTGGAGCTTGAGATCATGCACCAGATCGCCCCGGACTGACTTGAGTGCCGGGCCGAGACAGAACATCAGCGTGGTCGCCACACAGAGCAGGAGTGTCGCGACAAGCACGCGGCCGTCGGGACCGAGCTCGATGGATATGGAGAAGTTCATCGCCCGGAACGCGCTATTCAGCGAGGCGGCGAGCAGGTCGTTGCTCCATTGGGCGATCAGCAGGCCCAATGCGCCGCCGCAAAGCGAGAGAAGCAGACCTTCAAGGAGGAAGAGCCGGATGATGCGCCAGCGCGGAGCGCCGAGGGAGAGACGGATCGCGATTTCCTTTGAGCGGGCCAATCCCCGGGCGAGAGACATATTGGCCAGGTTCAGGCAGGCGATGAGCAGGACCACCCCCGCCATGCCGAGCAGGAAGGCGGCGACCGCCGCGACGGGTCCATCATGGCTCGGTTCGGTGCTGATGCTGAAACGGGAGGGAGCCTGGATCTGCAGTTCCCGGGCGCCTGCGGTCGCCGCTTCGGGCGGCTGCAGGGCGTCGAGGCGCCTGGCGAGCACGGGGAGCAGGGGGATTGCCGACGGGAGGCTGACGCCGGGATTGAACCGTCCCATCAAATTGAGCGCGTAGGTGGTCGGGCGAGTGAGGTCGCTGTCGGGGCTGCCCTCCGCGAGCGGATTTGCGAACTTGGAATAGGTTCCGAGCGGCAGCCAGAGGTCCGGTGAAATCACCGCGTTGATTCCGGTGAATCCCTTCGGACTGATGCCAATCACTGTAAACTGCTGTCCGTTGATCTGGATGGTGCTTCCGATGAAATCCGGGCGGCCTCCCATGCGCTGCCAGAACGCATGGCTGGTGACAACGACAGGAGCATTTGCATCCGGCTGCGATTCGGCGGTCGTGAAGAAGCGACCGGCGGCCGGCCGGACGCCGAGGAGCCCGAAGAAGTTGTCCGAGACGAAGAACACGAAGCTGCGCCGCATGGCATCGCCGCGCCCAACTCCGACCAGGGAGAAGGTGAGGGCCGCCACGTCATTGAAGACCGGATTGGCTTCGCGGAGTTCGGCAAACTCCGGGTATGAAAACTGGCGGTAGTCGCGGTTGGCCGCCTTGCGGGCAGTGAAGATGTTCACGACCTCCGCCGGTTTGTACGGCACCAGCGAACGCAGGAACAGACCGTTGACGAGCGAGAAGATCGCGGAGTTGACGCCGATGGCGACGGCCAGGGTTGCGATCGCGACAAGCGAGAAACCGGGGGACTTGGAGAGGGAGCGGAGGGCGAACTTGAGATCAGGAAACATGAAGGTGAAAGTGAAAGTGAAAGGGAAAGTGAACGTGAACGTGAGAGCGAAGCTGAAGGCGGTGACGGTGAAAATGAGGATGACAGGGGCTGCAAATCAGGTCGGAAGGGCAGGGCTCAAAGTTTTGTCGGCGGTGCTTCCACTGTAACTCTCGCTCTCACTTTAACTCTCACCTTCACCTTCATTCCGCCCGCAGCGCCTCCACTGGATTTACGCGCGTGGCGCGTTGCGCCGGGATCCAGCACGCGAAAAGCGCGACGCCGAGGAGGACGACTGCGACCAGGGAGAACACAAGCGGGTCGACGCTCGACGTGGAATAGAGCTGGCTGGCGAGCAGGCGGGTGGCGCCAAGACTGGCGGCTGCGCCGAGGCCGAGGCCAAGGCCGACGAGCTTGAGCCCGTCGCCGAGCACGAGCCGGAGCACGCGCGGCACGCCCGCGCCCAACGCGATCCGGATGCCGAGCTCGCGGGTGCGCTGCGACACCGCGTAGGCCATGACGCCGTAGATGCCGATGCACGCGAGCAGCAGGGCGACGGCGGCGAATATCCCCAGAAGCGTCACCATGATCCGACGGTATTGCAGCGAATTATTCACCGTCTCCTCGAGCGTGGTGAGGTCGGCGACCGGAAGTTCCGCATCCACCGCCTGCACGGCCCGGCGCATGTCGGCGGCCAGCGTGAGGGGCGGCACGTGCGTCCGCACAATAACGGACGTGGTCCACGGGAAATCAACCTCCGGCAGATACACCTGCGGCTGGGGATCGACATCGAGCTGGAACTGCCGGACGCTGCCGACGACGCCGACGATCTCCCACGCCGCATCCTTGAAGTGCAGCAGGCGTCCGAGCGGATCCTCATCAGGGAACAGCTGGCGGGCCAGCGCTTCGTTGACGATCATCACCTTCGGGGCCTTCGCGTCATTGTCCGCCTCGACAAAGAAGCGGCCGCGCAGCAGCGGAATCCCCGCGGCGCGGAAGAATTCGCCGTCGGCGGAATCGAAGCCCGCGTTGAGGTCGTTGCGCGTGAGCGGCTGGTCTTCGCGGCTGACGAAATCGCCGTACCCGATCCGGCCGTTCATCGGCAGCGACGAGGCGATGCCAACATAGGCCACGCCGGGGACCTGCTCAATGCTGCGGCGGATGTCGCGGACGAAACGCAGCCGGTGTTCGATCGTCGGCGCCTTGCTGGCGGGCTGGGTGAGATTGAACACGAGAACGTTGGCGGGATTGAAGCCGGGATTGGCGTTAAACGCCTTCATGAAGCTGCGAAGCAGCAAACCCGCGCAGACGAGCAGGACGACGGTCAGCGTCGTTTCCGCCACGATGAGCAGCGACTGGAGTTTTCGTCGCGAGCCGGAGGTCGATCCGCGCACGCCCTGCTTGATGCACTCGTTCATGTCGGGCCGGGCGGCGCTCAGGGAGGGGAACAGGCCGAACAGCAGCCCGGTCAGGCAGGTCGCGCCGAGGGTGAAGAGAAGCACCCGGCCGTCGATTCCAACCGCGATGCCGGGCGCCTGGACGTTGAGCCGCGTGAACACGACCAGCGGATTGATCGCCCACGCTCCCAGCAGGATTCCCGCCAGGCCGCCGGCGAGCGCGAGAATCATGCTCTCGGTCAGCAACTGGCGGACGATCCGTCCCGTCGATGCACCCAGCGCGATGCGCACGGAGATCTCGCCCTGCCGCGCAGCCGCCTTCGCAAGCAGGAGATTGGCGACGTTGACACACGCGATCAGGAGGACGGCGCCGACGGTGGCCAGCAAGGTGAGCACGTACGGCCGGAGGTTGCCGAAGACCGCCTCCTGCAGCGAACGCACGGCGACCGACCAGTTCTGCCGGAAAGAGGGATATTGCGCGTTGAGCGGCTTCCGCGCGGCGACGAGCTCGGCCGTGGCTTTTTCGCGCGTGGTGCCGGGCTTGAGCCGGCCGATCACCGTGCAGACGTAGTTGTAGTTGCGGACAAGCTTGTAGGCGTCGGCGCGGATCGTCGCCGGCGTGAGGAACAGGATGTTCGGATTGAGCAGTGCCCGCGGCGGCAGCACACCGATCACGGTATAGCTCTCGGCATCGATCTGCACCGCGCGTCCGACGATCCCGCCATCGCCCTGAAAACGGGTCTGCCACAACTCGTGCGTGAGGATGAGCACATGGCGCTCGCCGCCCGGCGCATCGTCGGCGGGCGTGAAGTCGCGTCCGAGCATCGGTTTGACCCGCAACACGTGGAGAAATCGCGCCGACACCTCCGCGCCGCTGATCCGGATCGGATCGCCGCCGGTCGCGAGGTTTTTGTTGACGGGATGCAACGCCGCGATCGATTCGAGCTGCGTCGTCTGGTTCTCCCAGTCGGTGAACACGCCGCCATCGCAGCTCGCGAAGCCGCCGTTGTTGGTCTTTTCCGCGACCAGCACGAGGCGGTCAGGCTCGTAGTAGGGCAGCGGCCGGAGCAGGAGCGCGTTGACGACGCTGAAGATGGCGGTG
>PMKA01000101.1 GCA_003157575.1 Opitutia bacterium | reverse complement strand
GTGCGGCCGCGCATGTAGGCGAGGGGCGCGATTTCGATCGTTCCCTTCTCGACGAGCCGGGCGACATCCTCCGGGGCGAGCATGTCGTTCATCGCGTCGTAAAGCGGCCGGAGGTAGGGAAGGATCTTCTCGCGCAGGTCCCCGGGCAGAAAACCCAGCGTCTCGCCGGCCTCGACCGCGGGCCGGGTGAGCACGATGCGCTGCACCTGGTTCTTGAGCAGGGCCGAGATCGCGGCGGCCACAGCCAGGTAGGTCTTGCCCGTGCCCGCCGGCCCGATTCCGAAGACCACCGGGTTCTTCTGGATCGACTGCAGGTAGAGCTTCTGGCCGGCGGTCTTCGGCACAATGCTCTTCCGATTCGTGGCGACGACCAGTGGCTCCGAGAACAGCTTGCGGATCTGCGGCCCGTTGCCGCGGGCGAAGCCATCGAGAAGCTGGCCAAACTCCTGGTTCCGCACGGTCAAACCCTGCTGGCGCCCCTCGCTCAGGAATGCGAAGAAATCCTCGACCCTCGCGACATCGGCGTCGGAGCCGTCGATCTTCAGCCAGTCCTCCCGGGTGGCCAGCTTCACGTTGAAGGCCTGCTCGACCGCGAGCAGGTTGCCGTCGCGGCCGCAGTAGAGCAGATGCAGGTGGCGCGGGTTCTGATAATACAGGGTCTTGGAAGGCACGATGGGAGGTCCGGGGTCCTGGCGGCAAATCAGCGGTCCGTCCGAGCGGGCCGCTTCGCTTTTGGACGCCTGACTGCGGGGCGGCGGTATGCGGCCAGCACCCCGGGCAGGACGGCGAGAAGCCGGTCGTAGGTCGCCTCAAGCGCCTGGGGCAGAACCCGCGTGTCGCCGATGACGGGCATGAAATTCGTGTCGCCGGTCCACCGCGGCACGATGTGGGCGTGCAGGTGGCCGATGCTGCCGCCCGCCGCGGAGCCGAGGTTGAAGCCGATGTTGAATCCGTCGGGGTTGACCGCCGCGCGCAGCACCTCCTGCCCGATCAGGATCGTCTCCATCAGGTCCGCGCGTTCCGCGCCATCCAGCCCGCCAAGCTCCTCGGCGGCCCGGAACGGCACCGCAAGCAGGTGGCCGGGATTGTAGGGGAAGCGGTTCATGACCAGATACGACAGCCGGGCGCGGTGCAGGATGAGGCTGGCGCGATCGTCGCCCCTCTTCGGAAGCTCGCTAAAGAGCCGGCCGTTCCCGGACGGCTTGGGCGACTCGATGTAGGTCATCCGCCAATACGCATGAAGCTGTTGCATTGCAGCAAACGGTCACATTAGGGGAGGGACGGGCGATGTCAAAACGCGATTGGCGAAGCCTGTCCGGAGGCACACAGCCCCGCTGGAGGCCGGAAGGCCGCCGGACCTGGCGCCGGCAGTCTCCGAATGGCAGGCTGGAGCCGCCAAAGTCCGACAGGCTGTCATGAAGATTCACATCCTGCGACCCTCCGCCGGGCTGGGACTTGACATCATTTGCCCCAGCCAGCACCCTAGGCGCAATTCAAGTTCACTTTGTAAGAAGTGGGCCTTCGGCCCGCTTTTTTTTTCCACAAATCCAACCATATGAGCAGCGAAATCCTTTCCGTCCTCGAATACATGGAGAAGGAAAAGGGGATCGGTCGCAACGACATGATCGCCGCGATTGTCAACGCCATCAAGACGGCGGCGCAAAAAGGCGTCAATTCCGGACAGGAGCTCAAGGTTGAGATCAATCCCAAGAACGGCCAGCTCCACGCGTGGACCCTGCTCAAGGTCGTCGATTCCATCAGCGATCCGAGAACCGAGATACATATTGAGAAGGCGCAGGCGTTGAAGCCCGGCGTCGCGCTCGGCGAGATGCTGGAGAGGGAGATCGATCCCTCGTATCTCGGGCGGATCGCCGCCCAGACGGCCAGGCAGGCGATCATGCAGCGGCTGCGGCAGTTCGAAAAGGAGAGGATCTACGACGATTTCAAGGACCGCGTCGGCGACATCGTCACCGGCATCGTGCGGCGCCGCGAGCGCAGCGACCTGTTTGTCGATCTGGGCAAGGCCGAGGCGATGATGCCGGGCAAGGAGCAGGTGCCGGGCGAGGATTACGCCCCGGGGGAGCGCATCCGCTGTCTTTTGCTCGAAATCGAGAACAGCAGCCGCGGCCCGGAGCTCATCCTCAGCCGCGCGAGCCCGAAGTTCGTGCGCCGCCTGTTCGAGCTGGAGGTCACCGAAATCGCGGACGGGACGGTCAAAATCGAGGCGTTTGCCCGCGAGCCCGGATACCGGACCAAGATCGCGGTCTCCACGGGCGACCCGAAGGTGGATCCCGTGGGAGCCTGCGTGGGCGCCCGCGGCGCGCGTGTGAAATCGATCGTCCGCGAGCTCGGCGGGGAGAAGATCGACATCATCCGCTATTTCTCCGATCCTCGCGAGATGGTGGCCGAGGCGCTCAAGCCGGCCGTGCTGAGGAACATCGTCATCGACGACAAGAATCATCGCGTCGGCATCGTCGTCTCGGAGGAGGATCTGGCCATCGCAATCGGCAAGAAGGGCCAGAACGCGCGCCTGACTTCGCGCCTGATTGGGTGGAAGCTCGACATCATCAAGATGCAGGCCGTTGCCACGACGCTCGAGCAAAAGAAGGGCCTTGCGGCCTCCGGCCTGACGAAGGTCTCCGGAATTCCCGACACCGTCGCCCAACGTCTGGTCGCCGCTGGTTTCTCCTCGGTCGAGCTGTTTGACGGGGTTGAAGCCGGCGATCTCGTCGAAGCCGGATTCACCGCTGAAGAAGCCGCGGACATCCTGAAGAAGGTCGCAGCCCAGGCTGAAAGCCAGAAGTAACCAGACAACCTCGCAACCCCTTACTTTGCACGCCCCCTCCCGCTCCTGATGAGTATCCGCCTCCACGAACTCGCCAAGAAACTCGGCATGGACAACAAGGACCTGATGGCCTTGTTGAAAGAGCGGGACTATCCCGTCAAGACCGTCTCCAGCACGATCGACAAGATTACTGCGGAGTCGTTGGAGCAGGAGCTTGCCAAGAAACCGGCCGAGGCCGCGACCGCGACAGCCGCGCCGGCGGAAACGGCCGCGCCGGTCTCCGGCGAAGCCGCGCCCGCCCCGGCGCCCGCCCAGGTTGAGGCGCCGCCGCCTCCGAGTTTCACAACGAGGGTGCCCGCGGGAGTGTTCGTCCGGTCGGCGCAGGATGTCGCTCGCGAAAAGGAGGAACTGGCCAAGGCAAGCCGTCCACAAGTTGTGTTTCCGGCCCCGCGTCCGGCGCCCATGCCTACGATGCGCATTTCGCCGACGGTGCAGAGCCGGCCTCCCATCGTTCCTTACCCGGTCAGCAGGCCGGCTCCGGTGTCGGCGCCTCCGCCGGTGCGGATTTCTCCGCCGCCCGCCGTTGTTCCGCCTCCGCCGGTGCGCACGAGTCCGCCGCCGATTTTGCCGCCCCTGACGCCTCCGCCGGTGCGCACGAGTCCGCCGCCCCTCCCGGCCCTGCAAACGGGCGCTCCTCCTCCGCCTCCCCCGGTCTCCCGGCCGCTTGCGCCGCCGCCGTTGCCGGTCTCCGCTGCGACTCCGTCGGTCACAGTGGTCGCCTCGGGCGACATCAAGATCATCCATTTCAAACCTCCGGTCATCGTGCGCGACTTCGCGACGGCCCTGGGGCTGAAGCCGTTCAAACTCACCGGCGAGCTGATGGAGATGGGGATTTTCGCCGGGATGAACCAGAGCATCGAGGAGAGCGTGGCGATGAAGATTGCCGAGCGCCACGGCTGCATGCTCGAGATCAAGCATCGCGGAGAGACGGCGCCGCCGCCCGCGCCCAAGGTCAAGGTTGAGAAGCCCACGGAGGATGAATCCAAGTTTCTCGTGACTAGGCCGCCGGTCGTCTGCATCCTCGGCCATGTCGACCACGGCAAGACTTCGCTGCTCGANNGCACATCGGCGCCTATCAGGTTGAATTCAAGGGCCGCAAGATCACCTTCCTGGACACTCCGGGCCACGCCGCCTTCAACAAGATGCGGGCGCGCGGCGCCGACGTGACGGACATCGCAGTGCTTGTGGTGGCCGCCGACGACGGTTTCATGCCCCAGACCGACGAGGCGTTGAAGTACATCCAGAATGCCAAGGTCACGCTCATCGTCGCCGTCAACAAGATGGATATGAAGGGCGCGAATATCGAGCGCGTCAAAGGCCAGATGCAGGAACGCGGGATTCCTCCGGAGGAATGGGGCGGCGACACCGTCACGGTGCCCACCGCGGCGGTGAAGGATCAGGGCATCACCGAGCTGCTGGACTACATTCTTCTGCAGGCCGATGTGCTCGAGCTGAAGGCCAATCCGAAGGCGGATGCCTCAGGAGTCATCATCGAATCGCAGATCGATGTCGGCCGCGGGCCGAGCGCCACCGTCATCGTGCAGCGCGGCACCCTGCGGACAGGCGATGCAATCGTGTGCGGTCCCAATTTTGCCCGCGTGCGTGCAATGTTCGACGACCAGGGCGCGGCCGTCAAGGAGGCGCCCCCCTCAACGCCGGTGAAGGTCATCGGCTGGTCGGGGACGCCCGACAGCGGCGCGACGTTCCTTGCGGTGAAGAACGCCCGTGAAGCGGAACGTCTGGCCGAGGAGCATCAGGACCGCCTGAACAAGGTCACCGTGACGCTGGACTCCAAGCCGAAGGAGGTGTCGGTCGAGAAGCTCTTCGCCGAAATCGCGGCGTCGCAGCAGAAGACCCTGCGCGTCGTGCTGAAATGCGACGTCTTCGGTTCGATCGAGGCGGTGCGCAACATCCTGGATGGAATCAAGAGCCAGAAGGTGTCGCTCGAGATCGTCTCCGGCGAGGTCGGCCTGATCGGCAAGAACGATGTCCTGATGGCCAGCGCCGCGGGCGCCGTGGTCGTCGGTTTCAACACCCGTCTGGAGAATGGCGTCACGCCCCTTGCCAAGCATCACAGCGTGCGGATCGAGACCTTCGAGATCATCTATGAACTGGGCGACAAGGTTCGCGAGATGATGGCGGACCTGCTCGAGCCCGATCTGCGCGAGGTCAAGCTCGGTGCCGCGGAAGTCCGGCAGCTTTTCCCCGTCTCGAAGGGGTTCGTCGCCGGCTGTCTCGTCACCGAGGGCAAGATCTCCCGCAACGCCCCGGCGCGCGTGCGCCGCGGCAAGGAGACCCTGTTCGAGGGAAAGGTGGGCACGCTCCGGCGCTTCAAGGACGATGCCAACGACGTGCGCGCCGGCCTGGAGTGCGGCATCAGGATCGACGGCTTCGACGACTACAAGGAAGGCGATGTCATCGAGTGCCTGGAAATCCAGAAGGTCCGCGCGTCCCTGTGATTTTGAGCGCGGATTTTTGACTTTCGACCGGGCAATGCGGCTCGGAAGCTCGGAAGTGACAAATCAAAGATCGGAAATCGAATGAGCAACCGCACCATCCGCATCAATGAGCTCATGCAGCGCGAGATCAGCGCCTACCTGCATACGCGCTATCAGAGCGAGGCGGTGCGCATCACCATCACGAGCGTGATCATCTCGCCCGACCTGCACGACGGACGTGTGTTTTACTCGGTGCTTGGCGGCAAAACGGCGGAGGAGGAGTGCGGCCGCTGGCTGGAGGAAAAGAGCGGAGAGATCCGCCACATGGTGGGAAGGACCGTCGTGCTCAAGAACGTGCCGAAGCTGGTGTTCAAGCTCGACACGACGCCGGAGCGGGGAACGCGCATCGTCCAGCTCCTCGATGACCTCGCGGCCAGGGAGCATCCCGCGCCCTAGCAACCTGCCGGACTTCGGACGCTCCAGGCTGCCAAAAGCTAAACCGTCCTTTTGATGGAGACGTTTTATCCCGAGTTTCTACCGCGCTTCGACGAACTCCTGCGGCAACTGGCCGGCCGGCCGGCCGCGGTCGTCGGACACGCGCGGCCCGACGGGGACTGCATCGGCTCGCAGGTGGCCCTTGCCAGGGTCCTGCGCGCGCTGGGGCATGAGGCGGTCTGTGTGAACGCGGACCCGGTGCCGAGGCGGCTGCAGTATTTTGCGGGGGACGAGACGTTCGCCCGCCCGGGGGCGCTCGATGCACGGGATTTTGCCGCCGTATTCGTCGATTGTGCGGATCATGACCGCGCGGGCCGGGAGGCGAGGGCGCGTTTTCCCGCGCCGGCCGGGGTTGTTGATCACCACCTCTCGAACGCGGGCTTTGGCGTGTGCAATTTGATCGATCCCGCCTCGGCGGCCACCGCGGAGATCCTCGCCGGGCTGTTCTTTGACCGCGGGCTTCCTGTCGATTCCGTCACGGCACAGGCCCTCTACGCCGGTATTCTCACCGACACGGGGCAGTTTCGTTTCAATTCCACTTCGCGGCGGACCTTCATCCTCGCCGCCGAGCTGCTCGTGCGCGGCGCGAAACCGGCGCAGGCCGGATACGAACTCTACGAACGCGAAACCGTGGGGAAACTCAGGCTGCTCCAAAGGTTTCTTTCCTCGCTTCGCTTTGAGTGCGGGGGACGCGTATGCATAGGCGTGCTGCCGGATGGCGTGTTTGCCGAGACGGGCAGCCTGTCGGAGGACACCGAAGGAATGGTGGATTACACCCGTGCGGTCGACGGGGTTGAGATCGGCGTGCTTGTTGAAGAACGTCCGGACGGGATCAAGGCGAGTTTGCGCGCAAAGGACCCGGCTTCACGGGTTGACCTTATCGCGGGACGATTCGGAGGCGGCGGCCATGCGTGTGCGGCGGGGCTCACCGTGCCGGGCGAAAAGGCCGCCACATTCATCCCCATTCTCGTCGCGGCAATCGAAGACCAGTTCCGCGCGGTCGCAGCCGTCCGCGCGCGGCCGGTGTGACGTTTTGCGGACTCCTGCTTCCGGGAGAAGCGGCTCCCTCGCCGCGTTCCGGCGGTGCAAACGACGAGGATGCGCGGCTCCGGGGCCGTCGCACGAGGCGCGATCACGGGCTTGCTCCGTCGGGCAAACAGGTGGATTCTTGAGCATGAGCCTTACCCGACCGCTGCAGTCTGTTTTCTCGGCGGGCGACGGCCTGATCGACCGTGTGCTCTGCGTCGTGGGCGCCGTGCTGTGTTCGCAGCTCCCCGAGTTCATTCAACAGTACCTCCAGCGGCTGGGCGGACACATCGACGAGGCGCGGCGACAGCTCGGCCAATTCAGGGAGGTTGCGGAGAAGTCGGGCCTGACCTTCGACCAGCTCGTGGCGAAGAGTCAGGGTTCATCAGAGCCGAGTGTGGCGGGTCTCGGCCAGCTGATGCATGCGACCGTGATCCGGGTGGAGTCTCTTTCGGCGGCGGACGCGGCGATCCGGGGTGCTTCGATATTCGGGCGTCCGTTTGTTTTTCTGAGGCACGTCGACCTGTCGATCGCGCGGGCGACCTGGGGCGTTTTCAAGCCGGCGGTGCCGACCACTGTGGAGGGCGTGATGTACGCCGCTCTCGGGATGCTTCTTATCATGGCCCTCTACCATGGGGCTGTGAGGTATCCAGTCCGCCGTGCCTGGCGCCGCCGCTGCGAGCGCCGCTCAACCGCGGGCGGCGATCCGCCGCCGTCGTCTGTGGCGCCGAGGGGAGACGGAAATCCAGGCGCCGGCGGCGCGGCCGGCCCGGCCGGATCCGTGTAGCATCGCCTTCCGCGCCTTTGCGCGAGGAATCCGGTCGGATGTCCGCAGGTCTTCCGTGCTCCTCTGCGATTGCCGAACTTCAATTGCGACAAGATGAACAAGAGTGACCGACGATTTCCACGGCATGCTTCGATCGCCGCAGCCGCTTTCGCCCTGGCGGCCATCGCGGTGACGCGTGTTGCCGGCGCCTCCGTGACCGACGCGCCGCGCGGCGCCGCCTGCACAACCTGGATGGCCGACAACGGCAACGGCACCTACACCAACCCGCTCTTCTACGACGAGTTTTCCGATCCCGATGTGATCCGCGTCGGCGACGACTACTACCTCACCGGCACGACGATGCACGCGATGCCCGGGCTGCCGGTCCTGCATTCGCGCGACTTGGTGAACTGGGAGTTTGTCTCCTACGCAATGAAGGAGCTCGATCTTGGACCCGCGTTCCGCCTGCAGGGCGGCGAGATTTACGGCCAGGGCATCTGGGCGCCGTGCTTCCGCGAGCATAACGGCACGTTCTACATCTTCGCGAACGTCAACGGCCGGAAGACGCAGGTTTTTCGCGCCACAAACCCGGCCGGCCCGTGGACACAATCGGAGCTCGGGAGCTCGCTGCACGATCTGTCGGTGCTCTTCGACGACGATGGCAGGATCTACGTCGTCTGGGGATATGACGACATCCTGTTTGCGGAGCTCAAGCCAGACCTCAGCGACATCATCCCCGAAACCCGGCGCGTGTTGATTCCTGCCGGCAGCGGGATGGGCGAGGGTTCGCATTTCTACCGCATCTGCGGTCGCTACTACATCTTCAGCGCCAACTGGGATCCGATGTGCTACGAGGCCGTCGCCCGCGCCGACCGGCCCGAGGGACCCTACGAAGTCACCACGACGAGCGCATGCGAAAGTTTCGGCGTCGGGACAGGCTGGCGGTTGAAAGGCCTCGGGCGGGCCCCCGGGATACATCTGCTCCCGCCGCATCCCGGCGAGACTGCCGGCATGTCGATGCACCAGGGCGGCATCGTGCAGACCCAGTCCGGCGAATGGTGGGCGCTTGCGATGATGGACCATAATTCCGTCGGCCGCCTCACATGTTTGTCGCCGGTCACCTGGCGCGACGGCTGGCCGCTCTTCGGCCTGCCGGGCAATCTCACGCGTTCGCCGCTCACGTGGGTGAAGCCGAACACCGGCCACAGCTCCGCGCCGCATGCGCCTTACGAGCGGAGCGACGATTTCTCGGGCCGGCAGCTCAAGCCGGTCTGGCAGTGGAATCATGTGCCCGACCGGACAAAATGGTCGCTGACGGAAAAGCCCGGCTCGTTGCGACTCCGCGCGCTCGGAGCGAAGGATTTCTGGACCGCGCGGAATTCGCTCACGCAGCGTGCCGTCGGCCCCGAATCGACGGCCACGGTCCGGCTCGACACGGAGGGCATGCTGCCTGGCGACACCGCCGGTCTTGCATTGCTCAATCTGCCCTACGCATGGCTCGGTGTGCGCCGCGGGGAACAGAGTGCGGAGCTCGTCTGGCTGGACCAGACCGGCGGCGACACAAAGTCGGCTCCGCTTTCAGTCACGCATCTCTGGCTGCGCGTCCACTGCAACTTTGACACCGAACAGGGCATGTTCAGCTACAGTCTCGACGGTGCGAACTTCCAGCCGTTCGGCGTCCCGCTGACAATGGCTTTCCAGCTGAAGACGTTCCAGGGCGTGCGCTTCGCGCTGTTCAATTTCAACACGGCCGGCGCCGAGGGCGGTTATGCGGATTTCGACAATTTCACCGTGATAGAACCTCGCGCCAACGGCTGCGGGCGGCCGATTCCGATCGGCAAGACCATCACGCTGATGTCGCTGGCCGACAATCGTCCGCTCGCCGTGTGGAGCGGCATGTTGCGCGCGGGCAGCGGCGCAGCCCCCGCCTGGGGCGCGAACCGCTTCCGCGTGCTCGATCGCGGCCGGGGTCGGATCGCGCTGGAGGCCGGGGACGGCAGCGGTTTCGTGACCGTCACCGGCGCGGGCGAGGCGGGCGACCTCAAGCTCGTCAAAACGGATCAGGGCGACCCTGCGACGTTTCAGTGGACGCAGATGGAGAGTGGCGACATCATGCTGCTTTCTCTGGCGACCCAACGGTACCTCGCCGTGGAACCGCAGACCAACGGTCTCCTTGCCGCCACCGCGCGGGGCGCCGTGCCCGATCGCAAGAACGGCGCGAGCTTCGCCTGGGCCGAGGCCGTCGCGCAATAGGCGGCGGTATTTGGGCTTCCACAGCAATCCGCCGGTTTGCCTTGGGACGGCGCCCAACTTGGAGGCGCCCTGTGATGCTCATGCCGGCGGACGCAAATGCCGCACATGCGCGGGACGGGAGCAGTTGTCGAATCCGCGCCAGGAACCTGTCGGGCTTCGCCCTCCAGGTTCCTGAGCAAATGGCTGGCGCCATTTGGGACGGACTTATACGAAATAGTGCGTGAGACCTCAGGATGAAATGCACGACGTGACCGCCGGGCACCTGTTTGACTCCGCTCACAGTCCAGACCCTTATTACTTTTTAGAGCCGGCGCAGCTCGACCAGCCAGACGTCGTTTTCGCGCATGTCGAAGCGGCGTGAATAGCGGCCGTCGCGCCCGACCTTCAGCGTCTCGTTGGTGCAGGGTTCCCCTGAGGACGCCTCTTGGAGCGTCGCGACCTGCGCTCGCGTCAGTTGCGAGGGCGATCCGAGATCGCGCCAGGCCGACTGCACATCGTTGGCCCGATAACCCACCTTGTACGTGAGAACGCGGTACGTTCCCGCGGCGAGATGCGATAGCCGCAGCTCGGCCGGACCCTTCGCCCTAGCCGGATGGTCGGCCTTGTAGTACTCCTGATTGATGACGGACGGACCGGGATGGGTGATCGTGAAATCCCAGAAGAGGGCCTGGACGCCGCCGGCGCTGTCCCGACAGACAAAGGCCGCGGGGTCCTGGCAGGTCAGCTCGGCATCGCCCAGCCGGTTGAGGAACTGGTAGGCGAAAAAGGAAGGTTTCGGCAGATCCTGGTAGTTGAGCAGGCCGAAGCCGCCATGGAAGGGCGTCGTGCGCGGGCCGGCCTCCTCGAAGATGTCGGTGAANNGCGCTGTGATAGCTGTCGTGGATCGGATCGGACGGCGTGTACGAGCTGCTCCACTCCGTGTAGTGAAGCTCCGACTTGGCGAAGACGGAGCGGTCGATGCGGGCGCGCACACCCTTCACCTCGCCCGTGATGGCGTTTCTGTCGGGGGAGAAGACGGTGCCGGCGTTGCCGTTCTCATCCAGGTACCCGCTCATCGTCGCGTAGCTGTGCGTGCTGACGAAATCCAACGGCAGGTTCTTTTCGGCGCAGCGGGCCAGGGTCTCGTCGATCCATCCGCTTCCAGCCGTGGCGGGTCCGCCCACCCGGTAGGCGGCATCGACGGATTTCACGGCGCGCGCGGTGGTCTCGTAGAGTTTGTAGTATTCGGCCCGGGCGATCGGGGCGAATTCGGCGTCGGTTTTCCCTCCCGTCGCGCCCATCCAAAAGCCGGTGAGGTTCGGCTCGTTCCAGACCTCAAAGTACCAGCTCCGCACTTCCGGCGGGCCGTAACGTTCGGTGACGTGTCGGACGAATGCGGCGATGAAGGCCTCCCATCTGGCGTAGTCCTTGGGCGGCGTGACGTTCGCCTTGTACCAGAAGATCGTCTGCGGGCCGCTGGCGAGGGCTCCGGGCATGAAGCCCAGTTCCACGAAGGGTTTCATCCCGATGCTCAGGAGAAAGTCGAAAAGCTCGTCGACGTACTGCCAGTTGTAAATGGACCGGCCCTGTTTGTCCTCCTGATACACGCCCATGTCGTCGCAAAACAGTCCGTGGAAACGGATGTACCGGAAACCGCACTCGGTGCGCACGCGGCGAAGCTGACGCTGCCAGTCGGCCCGCAGACCCTCATTGGCGCGCCCCGCGCCCACGCAAAAATTGTACATCCGGCTGGTCGGGCCGCGAGCGTTCGCAAGGTCGGCGTCGATGACGCGCGCCGCGGGAGGTGTCTGGGCCGGCAGGCACAAGGGCGCCAGTAGCAGCAGGAAGAAAATACGCTCTAGCATGGGAATTAATCTAGGTGTGAACGATGCGGCGGCAACTGGCAAGGCGGAGGCTGATGCCGCCGTTTCGGCAAGCTCAAGGTCCCGAGCTTGCGACTCCGGCCGGATATCTCAGCATAGATATGCTTTTCAAAAAAAGAAACATAACCCGACATGGGATAAATCGGCGTTATGCTCCGGCCGGACTCCGGCGCCCGGGTGCGAAAGCATCGCCCGCCATGGACGATACACAGCTGCTCAAGTGGCAGGCTCAACTGGTCGAAGGCAGAGCTTAAATTCGAGCAACCGCATCGACACCAAACAGCAACCGAGGCCATCACTTCGTTCTGCAATGTTGGACTCCAGTAGCGTCCACCATTTTTCTTCCCGCGGCGGGAAGAAAAATGCCGCGCCGGAGATCGAAGAGCGAAGGCGGGCGGCCCCTCGCCGCCCGAAAAGCGATTATAACTTCAGGTGGGGGTCGATGTCCGCCTCATAATCGACTCCGGCGAGACCGAAGCCAAAGAGCTTGAGGAATTCACTCCGGTAACCCTGGATGTCGGTCAGCTCTGCGAGCGTTTCCGTCGTGATCCTCGGCCAGAGTGCGGCCACCTGCCGCTGGACCTCCGGCTGCATCTCCCGGTCGTCGAGGCGCACCCTGCCTCCGTCGTCCAGTGCCAGCGACGAACCGTTGTACATCTGCGTGGCGAAAAGCCGCTGGATCTGCTCGATGCAGCCTTCGTGCGTGCCCTGCGCCTTCATGACCTTGTAGAGGACCGAAATATACAGCGGCACCACGGGAATGGCGGAACTGGCCTGGGTGACCAGGGCTTTGTTGACGGAGATAAAGGCCCGTCCATGACCGTGGGCGTCGAGCAGCGCATCGATCCGGCGGGCCGCGCGTTCGAGATCGTTCTTGGCCAGTCCGATCGTGCCGTTGCGGTAGATGGGCCAGGTTACCTCGGGGCCGATGTACGAATAGGCGACGGAGGTGGCTCCAGGAGCGAGCAGGCCGGCCGTTTGCAGCGCCTGCATCCAGAGCTCCCAGTCCTCGCCGCCCATCACAGCCACCGTGTCCGCGATCTCCTGTTCGGTGGCCGGCTCGATGGTGATGTCGGACACAATTCCGAGGTCGGTGTCCACCGTCTTGTTCGTGTAGGGCAGGCCGACGGGTTTCAGCACGGATTTGTGGATGACGCCGGTTCTCGGGTGGACGCGACGCGGCGAGGCGAGGCTGTAGACGACGAGATCGACGGCGCCCAGTTCGTTGCGGATGGCCTCGACAGTCTGCTGCTTGATGGCGTCGGAAAACGCGTCTCCGTTCAGGCTTCGCGCATAGAGGCCCGCGCTCCTTGCCGCCCGTTCGAACGCGATCGTATTGTACCAGCCGGGCGTGGCCGGCCGGTCTTCCTCGGACGGGCGGTCGTAGTACACGCCAAAGGTCGCGGCCCCGGAGCCGAAGGCTGCCGCGATCCGGGTCGCGAGCCCATAGCCCGTGGAAGCGCCGATGATCAGCGCCTTCTTCGGGCCGTTCGAGATCGGACCATGGCTACGGACGTAGTCGATCTGTTCCTGGACGTGCGCGGCGCAGCCGACCGGATGGGCGGTAATGCAAACGAATCCGCGAACCTTGGGCCTTAGAATCATGGGTGAGCGAGTTTCTGTACGGGCATACTCGTGGCAAGAAACAAGCAAGACGCAACACGGCGAGTCCGTTTGGGCATGAACCTGGATTCCGCGGTTGGGGCGAAACCCAATCGCTGTTCCGACAGGTTTATAGCATTTCAAGGCCCCTGGGGCCGTCGGCTCCGGGGGACTGAGAGTGATGGAACCTTTCCAACTGCGTCTGGGATGATCTGGCTTGAGTGTGGGCGACCCAGCCGCATGCGGGTCAGCGGCTCTCCAGGACAACCGGGCCTCGGGGAACGGTGCCGCCACCCTTGTGTTCGACGCTCACCTTGAACGTCGCGCCGGGGGGACAGGAATGCTCCAGCGCGAGGGGAACGCGAATCGTGCCCGACCCGGAATCGACGGAAAACACAGCGACGCTCATCCCTGTGGAATGTTCGGAATCGAACAGCCAGAGCTGATAGCTCTTGTCCGGTGCGATCGCGGGAAGGCCGGACGCAACCAGCTGGCCGTCCCAAAAGTCGGGATCCCACATCGCGACCGCGACAGCGCAGGGCTCGGCGCCGGCCGGGGGCGCGAGCAGAACAACCTGAAGCCGGGCGGGATCGCGCGGCCTCTGAAGTTCGCTGCGGAGGTCCGCCATCCGCCGTGCGGAGAGAATCCGTTCGGCTTCGATCTGTTGTCTGAGATCTCTGCCCTGGATCTCGGCCAGCGAAGCCTGGCCGCCCAGCACGGCCACTTCAGCCCGCAGGGCGTAGCAGATCGCCAGAACAAAACCCGCGAGCAGGGCGAAAACGGCTGCCGTAAACCAGGGCAACCAGACGGGCATTCTAAAAGCCGCGGCAGGACTGTTCGCCGGCTGCGGGTCTTCGGGTGCGGCACGATCGCCGGCAGGTTCGTCGTTCATTTCAATGGAGCACTTTGGTCAGAGGATCAGCAAACCCAACACGCCCAGCACGAACAAGACGCCGAGCGCTGTCAGCACCCTTCTTTCCTGTCTGGTCACGCGGAGAGGCATGTGGATGTCAGAGTCCGAAAGTCTGGAGATGACTGAACAACTCCGTCAACAGCGGCTCTTCGGCGAGATCGCTCCACGGACGATTGCTTGAAACCCGCACGAAGAGCTGGGCGCCGTCCCTTCGGAACCCATACTGCCAGGCGATGGACAGCAGTTCGCGGACTGAACGCGGGTCGCGTTGGGTGATCGCCGCCCCGTCGTAAACGTGCCAGAACCAGACGAACTGCTGCATGCCTTTGTAGGTGAATACCCGGGCTTCCGCGGGGGGAAGGATGCGGCCGGCGACGGCCGGCGCCACTCGCGCCGACAAGGAGTCCACGGGGACCCAGCCGGCTCCGGGCCAGCAGGCATCGGGAGTATGCAAAGCAACGGTGCTAACGGATGTCCGACCGGGCGGCCAGTAGGCGATATAGACGGTCACCTGCGTGATCCGGCCGCCGGTGTCCCTAAGGTAGGTCCGTTCAGCCAGATCGTGCGTCTGAAGTGAGTCTGCAAAGCGGTCAAGACCGGCGCTGCTGCGCATTTCCCAGCCGACCGGGGCCGCGGGCAGGAGCGCGGCCAGATCCGGCGCCGGCCGCGTCCCTCCGTCGGAAGGACGTGTCTGGACGACGAAGAAAAGAGCGAGGCCTGCTCCCAGCGTGAGGGCGACCGCGAGAATCGCGTGATTCAACACCAGCGCCCGCAGGCGGACCGGCGTTTCCGGCGGCGTTGTCGGCGACGGCGGAGCGGGGCGCCGCCGCGGCTCAAGCAGAAGCGCGAGGCCGACGAGAATTGCCGAGGTGACGCCGAGGACGCCATATCCCGTCGCATCGTGCCAGCCTCCTGTGATGTCGACCCCGGCGTTGGCCAGAAGGGTCAGAATAAAGGAGCGGACGAAGTTCATCCCGATGGCCAGGGGCGCGGCGATGAGCAGCAGCAACACACGCGTCCAGGGGCGGTGCAGAAGGAAGGCCGAGAGGAAAAGGCCGGCGAAAACGCACGAGACCAGGCTCCGGATTCCGCTGCACGCCTCCTCGACGCCGACCGTCGTCCGGGCGAGCTCGATCAGGTTTCCATGCTGGAGGGCGGCGACGCCCAAGCCGTGCAGCGCGGCAATGACATTTCCTGTGACCCAGGTCTGCAGCCGCAGTGTGACCGTTGAGTAGGTGCCGGGGGGCATGGGCGCGGCGAGGAGCCAGAGGGCAGCCGCGCAAAATGCGCACCAATTGAGCGGAAGGATGGCCAGCGGTTCGACTGAGAGCGTCACCACCCCTGCCAGCAGGATGCACGCGAACGCCGCGGTCAGCGAAAAGTCGACGATGGCAGGCGACCAGCCGAGGGAGACGGCGATCAGGCCGGCGGCCGCAAGACCGGCGAGCGCAGCGCCGGCCAGCAACGTTGTTGCGGCGACCGCCGCCGCGCCCGGCCGCAGGTGTCGCCGGGCGCCGCTCCGCCTGCTTTCAAGGAGCAAGAGGGCGCAGATCAGCGGCATGAAGATGCCGTGGGAAAGATCGGGATTGTGTCTCCATTGTCCCCAGAGATGGCAGGAGAGAGCGACACCCATTGCGACGAGCAGCGCGATGTTCCACACTGCAAGCGCCTTCAATCCGGCTCCTGCGGCGCCTAAAGCGCCAGGGCTGGCGGGCGGGGGCGGTTCAGCGGATGACGCCGTCATGATGCGGGAGCAGTTGGGACCGTTTCGGCCGGATGCCGTTCGTCGTAACGATCATGGAGGGCGTACATGAGATCAACGGAGAGCGCCGGCAGCAAGGGAAGGATCGCCTCAATCCGGGCGCCCGATCTCTGCCGGAAGAACGCCTCGATCGCGTCGAAGCGGGCCGGCCGGGTCTCGGCCATCTTCATCAGGGCGCCGGCCGCGGCGTGCAAGTGCCCCCAGTCGTTCGCGACTCCGCAGGCGAAAAGGAAGGCGGTGTAGCCGGCGTACGCCGGATCGCCGGGGGGCAGGCTGGAGCGCTTCAGGCACTCGCCCAGGGCCGCGACGGTGACGGGATCGGGATGACGCACCAGGTGGATGGAAATAAGCTCCAGTTCGCGGGCGTTTATGGGAGCCTGCGCGAGACGCATGCGGAGGAGGTCCTGCCGGCCGAGGGCCGACAGGATGTTGAGTCGCAGCTGAAATTCGTCGCCCTCCGCGATGCGGCCCGCCGCGACGTAGCGATTGAGCAGCGACAGCGCCCCGGCGTGGCGTCCGAGTTCGTCGAGACGGCTCACCTGGAAGAACGGGGCATAGGCTCCGGCGGAAGGCGGCAGTTCGGCGTTGAGTCCGGGAAGCAGTTCCAGGCCGCGGCCCTGGCGGATCAACAGCTCGGAATTGATCAATGCCACGTCGATCGGCTCCAGCCTGGCCGACTGCCGGTCCACGAGATCCTTCAGCGGCCGGTCGTCGCCGCAATGACGCGTGGCGATGAACAGGGCGTGCAGCCACACGGGCCTTCGGGAGGCATCGTCCACCAGACGGCTCGCGGCGAGTCCGGCAAGGCGCGAAAAACTGCCGTGCACGAGCAGGCATCTGAACCAGGCTTCGCTCGTGGCCGCGCGCCTGTCCGGGAAATCGCGCATCAGGGCGGCAAAAACCGGGTCGGCGAATTCGGGCCGGCCGAGCGAGGTCAGTTGCGCGAGCTGGAAGCCGGCGTCGTAATTGCCCGGATTGTCGCGATAAGCAACCTCGAGGGAAAGGATAGCCTCGCCGACCTGATGCGCCTCGAGCGCGCGCCGCGCCTTTGAAACGAAGAATTCGCTCCGGGCCATGCGCAGTTCGTTCCAGCGCGGCGGCCAGACCACGGCCAGGGGCGAAACCGTGTAGCCCGCCAGGCGGAGGACAACAAACAGGATCAGCGCTCCGGCGAGGCAAAGGCCGGCGGCGGCGGCAAGGTAGCAGGCTCCGGCGCGCGCCCAGAACGGCCTCACGTTCCGGGTGTCAACGGAACACCGCAGCCCGTCCGCCGTGCGGGTCAGCAGGGGACACACGCGGTGAAAGCGGGCGGGGTTTTGCCACTGCTGCGCCGCATCGCATGCGGTCGCCATCGCGCGGCCTGAGTCGCTCGGATTCTGGCAGGGGCACCGCGTCTGGCCGCCCCGCCATCGGAACCAGCTCTTGAGCGTGTTCCAGTAGAGAAGCCCCCACCAGAATCGGAATAGATCGCCTGGCCAGCCTGTCACGCTGTCTGCATAGTTCACAGCCGGCCTCATTGTCACGGTGATTCGCCTCCCGGCGGGGTGCAGCCCCAGACGGATACATGCAGCTGGAAACCGCCGATGGACGCGAATGAGCACCAGTTGCCGCGCCGGCGCGCCGGACGCATGGGCTTGCGCAAAGCGTCCGGCTGGATGACTCTCATTCCAGCAAAGGACCCATATGCCCGCAAAAACGACTTCAATCCATCCGGCAAAGAAGATCGCGCTGGTCGCGCACGACAACCGCAAGCGCGATCTGATCGAATGGGCGCGGTTCAACCGGGGCACGCTTTCCAGACACACGCTGTATGCCACGGGCACGACGGGGCGCGTCCTGGCCGAAGAGCTCGGACTGTCGGTGACCCGGCTGAAAAGCGGCCCCATCGGCGGGGACCAGCAGATCGGGGCGATGATCGTCGACGGGGCGATCGACTTTCTGATCTTCTTCTGGGATCCGCTTGAGGCGCAGCCGCACGACCCGGATGTGAAGGCGTTGCTGCGTCTGGCTGTGGTCTGGAACATCCCCGCCGCGTGCAACCGGGCCACGGCCGACTACATGATTTCCTCGCCCCTCATGGACAGCGACTATGAGCGGCTCATCCCGGACTATGATAAATACCTGGCGCGGTCGATCCCTCCCGCAGCCGAGCCTCGTGAGGAGGAGACAAAAGCGGAAGAACCGGCCGAAGCTCCCAAAGCCGAGTGAGGCACGGCCGGTTTCGACGTCTCATCCTGGCAGCCTGTCGGACTTCGGGCACTCCGGGTTGCCAACATCTGCAGTCGAGGCGGATCAGATCGCAGGATGTTCGGTGACTGGGCTGCGGTAAGGGCGGTTCAACTTGAACTGGAGCCGGGAACGAAAGCGTAGCTGCGAGCGTGAGCGAGCGGAGGGTTCGTCCACTCGCTCACGCTCGCGGCCACGCTTTTGGTGAAACCTCTCAGGAGGCTATTGGACTTGCGTTCCGGCGGGCTGCCAGATTTCCGGTCTCACACCTTCACCGAGAACATCTCCGGGTGGATCGTCCCCTCGCAGACCCTGACGACGGGACCGGTCATGCGGATCGAGTAGTCGGGCGCGATCTCGATGCTGATCTGTCCGCCGGGCATGTGCACGGTGACGTTGCTGTCGACAAGACCGAGCCGGTGGGCGACGGCGGCGGACGCGCTGGAGCTCGTGCCCGATGCGAGCGTGTGGCCGGCGCCCCTTTCCCAGATTTCGATCCGGATGTTCTTCCGGTCGAGAACCTGCATGAACTGCACATTGGTCCGGTTGGGGAAGAGCGGGTGAAATTCAATCGCGCGGCCGTATGCGATGGCGAGCTCGGCGGAGACTTCGGGCAATGGAATCACGCAATGGGGGTTGCCGATCGTCGCGGCGCAGAACGTGAATTCGCGGTCCTGGATGCGGATCTTCTCATCGAGAACTTCGCGCTCCGGTCCGGCGACAGGAATTTTGGCGCTTGAGAAGCTCACCCGGCCCATGCCCATTGCGATCATCCTTCCGCCCTCCTGAATTTCGGCCGTCACCAGACCTCCGGGCGTGGAAATGCCGAGTGTGCCGCCGTTGCCGACATGGCGATCCCGGAGATAACGGGCGAAAATGCGCGTGCCGTTGCCGGACTTCTCAGCCTCTGACGCATCCGGGTTGAAGATGCGGAGGCCGAAGGCGCCGCCGGCGGCAGGCAGCGGGCCCCAGAGAATCCCGTCGGAGCCGATGCCGAAATTGCGGTGACAGATGACGCGGATCTTTTCGGGGGTGGGGGCGTTCCAGCCTGGAAAATCGGCGGGATCGAGGACGACGTAATCGTTGCCGAGGGCGTGGTATTTGAAGAAGCGCATGGCTGCCCGGCATGTTCGCTGTTGCAGTCCGCGCCGCAACCAAAACCGTTGCTCAGCCGGCCGCCGGCGGGCAGTCGAACAGGCCGCGCTGCTTGATCGTGTCGACGAGGGCGGGCGGCACCGCGGACTCCCACGCCGGGTCGCCGCGCTTGATCATCGCGAGCACATCGCGGGAGATGATGTTCAGCGTGTCCGGATTGAAGCCGGTGACTCCCTCGATGCAGTGGTTCTCAAGAAGGTGGGTATACAGGTGGCGGAGGTGCGCAGGGACCTGAAGATTGTCGGCGGTGATCAGGACGTCCGCTGAGGATGCCGGGTGCAGTGCGCCGGCGGCGGGCGGGGGCGCAGCGGCTGCCGGAGCCGGGCCGGGCTGTGTTGCCGCGGCGGCGAGGTAGCGCTCGTACGCGGCGGCGCGCATCGGGTAGACGTACAGTTTCACCGACTGGCGGAACATCCGGCCGAACGATTCCAGAATTCCTCCCGGCAGATTCTCATAATACTTCTCGTTGAAGATCTCGACCAGGTTGTTCACGCCTAGAGCGACGCCGATCATCTCCTTCGTGTACCGCCGGAAATACGTGGTCAGCCGGAAAAACTCGGAGTAGTTCGAGATGATCACGGTGTGTCCGATGCTTCCAAGCAGGTCCACCCGCGCCAGGAAATCCCCGGCGTCGAGGCTGCCAGAAGCGAGCAGGTTGTTCATGGTTATCTCCGTCAGGACCATGACGGCTCTGTCCTTGACGGCGGGTTCCTTCAGAAAGAGCGCGGTCGTGCAATCGAGCATGTCGATGTTGACGCGGGTGGCGGGGCGGAAACTTCCGCGCTCCACAAGAATCGCCTTCCGGTGGAGGACCTCCGAGGGCTGAAGGACGTCGCCATCGGGGCCGAACATGACGGCGTTGGTCAATCCCGTCTGGACGAGCACCAGCGAAAGCAGTCGGTTGTCAACCTGTGCGAAGGCGGGTCCGGTGAATTTCAGCATGTCGACCTCGATGCGGTCGGTGCTGAGGTTGTCCACCAGCGAGCGGATGAACGTCTCCGGCGAAGTGCGGTGGAAGAACGCGCCATAGATGAAGTTCACGCCGAAGACGCCGAGCGCCTCCTGCTGTTGAACCGCCTCCTTGTCCCACATCCGGACGTGGAGGATGATGTCGTTGGGCGGTTCCTGCGGATGAATCTGGAAGCGGATGCCCATCCAGCCGTGGGCGTCGTTGTCGCCCTTGAAATTCCGTGTGGCCACGGTGTCGGCGAACACGAAGAACGATGTGCGGGCGCCGCGGGCGCCGGCCAGCCGCTCCTCGAGCAGCCGGTATTCATGGTCGAGCATCGTGGCCAGGCGTTCGCGCGAGACGTAGCGCGGGGCCTTCCCGTAGATCGCGTCGCTGAAGGCCATGTCGTACGCCGACATCGTCTTTGCGATCGTGCCCGAGGCGCCCCCCGCCTGGAAAAAATGCCGGACCACCTCCTGTCCCGCGCCGATCTCGGCGAAGGTCCCGTAACGGGTTTCGCCCAGGTTGATGGTCAGGGCCTTGCGGCTGGTTGTGAAAAGCTCTCGTTTTTCCTCACTCATGGCGGGAGTCGTGGTGTGCGGAGGGTCTCCCAATCAACAGCAGATTCCCGCAAAGGAAAGCGCCGCAGGCACTTTGTCATCCGGACCGGCGCCTGCAAGACCGGGCGGAAGGACGACTACGCGAGATGCCAGGCGATGGGCGTTTCGTTGACGAATTCGCCGTTGGCCGCCCTGAAAGTCCACCCGCCTTCGAACTTAGCGTAGCCGTATTTGCCGTTGCTCCAGATGGCCCAGATGGCGGCCTCGACCTTGGGGAGATCGGGATACCATTGGAGCTCCTTTGGCTTTGGCGCATGTTCAATGATGAGCGCGAAAGCAGGGCTGTTTGGCTCGGGCTTTGCGAAGGCGTTGAACGGTTGGGGCCACGTGAGCTGCTTTAGCGGCTTCGGTGGGTGTTGTTTGGACAGCTTGGCGGCCATTACAGGGGACGTTTCGGGCTATGCTCTGAGCGGCGCCCGGTGGATGTCCAGACTCGTTTTTAATTGGTGCAGGGATTCGGGACGGCCCCTGTTCAGGAGATTGTCGGAATCGGGGCGGCGGCGGCGCGCCGCGGAAGCGAGTCCCCGTCGAACCACGTTCCCTCGACCAGGGTGGTGGTCGGAAACTTGGGGATGCCGTAGGTGTGCTGCTGGAGTTGTGCGGCAAGAATCTCGACCGCCAGTTCACCTACGCGATCGCAGTTATGACGGACGCCGGCCGTGCGTCCGTCCGGTTCGAGGTACATCTCAACGAACGCAATATCCCGGGGCACAGAAAGGCCCAATTCTTTGAGTTTTGGCATGAGAAACGACTCCCTGCTGATCAGGACTTCAGGTCTATACTGCCGGATCCACCGCTCAAAATTCAACTTGGGCGTTGTTCTCGTCATGTTGGTATAACCAGGCGGATCCGGGAAATAGTAGATTGGAATTCGATCCTCCGCATCAAGGAATTGCTGCTCACCGAGAAACCCCGCGGACCAGGCATGATCGGCAAAGTCATCCCACCACCCGGGCATCACCATGCCGATCTTCCGATAACCCGCTGCGACGACATTTCGGAAGGCCAGCTGGGTGATTGTCCGATGATCGTTGGTGACCGTATGCAGTTCCGTCTGGTGGGGGTAATAGTCGATCTTGACCGCACTGAAGCGGTTCCAGTCCAGATTCAGGTGGGTGTCCGCCTGAGGAAGATGGGATGCGATAATCAACCCGGTGATGCCCCGCGAAGACAAGATGGAACCCAGCCGGGCGTGGCTGAGCTCGGGCTCGCCCGCCCAAAAGTGTTCAAGTCTGTACCCCAGTTGGCGCGCCCTGGCCTCCGCGCCTTCGAAGAAACGGGCGTGCGCCGGGAAAGTCTTCCATTCGAATCGAGTGGTGCAGTGAGTGACGTACGCGAAAGGCACGGACTGGGGGCGCCGGTTGGCCTGGTTCCGATAGGCAACGAGGGCGCCCAGCAAGGGGTCGGGGGCGTATCCCATTCGTTCGGCCAGCGCGCGGATTCGATCCCGCGTCGAGACGGGGATGCTCGGATGGTTGCGGAGCGCCATCGAAACCGTTGTCGGGTGCACGCCGGCGCGTCTGGCGACATCTGCCATCGTGATTCGGCGGTTCATCGTGTTTTCCGGTACGTTGGGAGGCTGTCGGATTTGCGTTCCGCCAGCCTCGTGGGGCTGGTCCAGACAAGCATTTGAGGATTCGAATTGGGCGTCACAAACGGCCTTGGCTGGCGACGAACGTGCGGACAAAGGAACACGCTGTTCCAGCACATGCCCATCGGCCGACGATTGGACAAACCACCGGCGGACAGGCAATCAAATTCCGATCGATCCAACGCGAGCTTTGGTTGGCGCCGGACACCGGAAACACGGATTCCGGCGACACACGCCCGGCTGGCGATTTGCCGATGGCGGCGATCCCGTCCGTTGGGCGTCCCGGGGTGGAAGCCGGCAGTCGAGCGTGGGTCAGGCCGCGGTCGGAGGAACCGGCAGCTGGAATTCCGGCTGTGCGCAAGTTCCGTTGTTCCTGGTTCCAGAAGCTCGATCGTAACGGGATTCCAATAGATGGGGGCGTGGCCGCCCGGCCGGTTCGCGAAGCTACTCTTTAGTGAGAGTGACGACCGCATTTTCCTTTGAGGACGGAGATCTGATTCTCCGGAAACGCTGACTTCATGCAGCGTACCCCCAACCAACCAAACTGACCCATGAGACGAACCATCGTTGCAGCGGGCGCACTTTGTGCGTTCGCCACGTTTGAACTCGCGGTTGCCCCCCAATCGTTCGGGCAAACCGCCCCGGCATCGCCGCCTTCGGCTTCCGAGACCACGCCATCTCCAACCGTCAAACCTGTAACCACGCCCGCCGCCCTGCCGGCGCCCACCGACGAGGATGTCATCCGCCTCAGCCCGTTCGAGGTCGATGCATCCCAGGATAAGGGCTACGTCGCCACCAACACTCTGGCGGGCACGCGCGTCAATACACAGCTGCGCGACATTGGCAACGCCATCAGCGTGGTAACCTCGCAGTTCCTCACCGACACCGCCGCGACCGATAACAAGTCGCTCCTCGTGTATACGACCAGCACCGAGGTGGGCGGTGTCACGGGCAACTTCAGCGGAGTGGGCAACACACCGCAGGTCTCCGAACGCACCGCCCTCCTGCGCCCGAACAGCAACACGCGCGTACGTGGTTTGGACGCCGCTGACAACACCCGTGATTTCTTCCTCACCGACATCCCGTGGGACTCCTATAATGTGGATCGCGTCGACATTTCACGCGGACCCAACGCCATGCTTTTTGGCGTGGGCAGCCCCGCCGGCATCATCAACAGCAACCTTATCGTGGCAAGATTTGACAGCAAAGATACCTACAAGCTGGAGAACAGGGTCGACAACTATGGCAGTCTACGCACCTCCGCCGACTTCAATATTGTGCCCCTCGAGAAGCAGTTCGCCTTGCGTGTCGCACTTTTGGACGATCACACAAAGTACCAGCAGAAACCCGCCTTCGAAAAGGACAAGCGTATCTTCATCTCAGCGCGTTTCGATCCCAAGTTCCTGAACAATGAGAACATGTCCTCAAGTTTGAAAGTGAATTACGAGATCGGTGATATCAAGGCCAACCGGCCGCGGGAGCTGCCTCCGATCGACGCCATCACTCCGTGGTTCCTAACCGGCAACGTGACGGACAGCACTGGCAAGGTGCTCTATGCCAACTTTAACAAGAGCATTTATGATCCGTCTGTGGTGTGGAGCAACAACGGCGGCATCGCCAAGACCGGCCAGCCCGACTACAACCCGTGGTTCAACCAAGCCCATTTCGGCCAGGCCTATGGCGCCAGCCTGGGATTGCTCTACAACGCCAATAGTGCCGCGCCGATCCGCGTCTATGCGCCTTTTGCGACGACCTACCACGGCATCTACAGCGCAGACGCTAACGGCAATTATAACGCCGCATTCGGCAACTACACCAACCAGATTCCCGGCCACCCCTACGCCCAGACCATTGGCATCGCGACTTTCAGCAACTACGCCGTGGGTTCGAATCTGCCTGGAGCCCAGTACGGTGCCTGGCACGACAAATCCCTCACGGATACTTCGATCTATGATTATTACAACAACTTGATTGACGGCAATAACAAGAATGAGTGGCAAAACTGGAAATCATTGGACGCGGAGTGGAGCCAGTCCTTCTTCAGCAACCGTATCGGTTACGATCTTGCCATCAGCCATGAGTGTTACAGCGATGGCCAGGAGACCTNNGGAGCCCTTCCTCGACGGGGAGCAATACCAGATCAGCATCGACATCAATTCCAAGCTGATGGATGGGTCCACCAATCCCAATGCCGGCCGCCCCTATGTTTCCGGCAAGGGTTATTATGGCAATGGCATGAACTTCATCGACCGGGATGCGTTCCATGCCACGGTTACCGGCGAACTCCGCGCCAGCGACTTCTTCGCCAAAGATTCGTTGCTCACCAAACTCCTCGGTCATCACAACTTCACGGCGTTGTACTCCGATGACAAGAAACAGGAGGACAATCGCCAGTATGCCCGTTGGGCGATGGATCCGAGTTGGGCGACCACTCTGGGTGACACGGATCAGACCATCCAGAATCGTATCCGCGCGGTCGATTACGCCATCTATCTTGGGCCGAATCTGCAGAACGCAAGCAGCGCCGCTGGAGCGCACCTGAGTCCGGTTACGTTCAATGCAACACCACTTTCGACCTATAATATATACTACTTCAACAGCAACTGGAACAAGCCGACGGATTCGACGAATCCCGCCTACGTCGATCCCAACGCCGCCTACACCTACTACGATCCGCTCACAGGGAAAGGTACTGCCAGCTCGCAAGCGGGTAATCCGGCCAACTACGTGGGCTGGACAACGACGCAGGCCAAGGTGCTCAATGCCGACAATGGCGACATCAATAAGCTCTACTTTGCTGCTTCAAAAGACCAGGTGGACGTCAAGTCGACGGCCGCCAACTGGCAGGGTTTTCTGTGGGACGACAACATCGTTGCCACGTATGGAATACGCCACGACGACCTCGTGCATCGTTCGGTGAGCGCGCCCATTGGCGACGCAGCATCGAAGACTGTCAGCATGAATTACGACATCAACAGTTCGGGCAGTTCTCGCGTGGATTACTCCAGGAACACTTCTCTATGGAGCATCGTTCTTCACACGCCGAAGGAGATTCGGAAACATCTGCCACTCGGAACGGACATCAGCCTCTTCTACAATCATTCCGACAACTGGAACGCCCAGAGCACCCGTCTCGACATCGAAGGGAACAATATTCCGAACGCCACCGGAAAAACCAAGGAGTATGGCGTCCTCATCACACTTCTGGACGACAAGGTTTCGTTCAAAGCCAACTGGTACCAGACGAACATGTATGGCGCCACGTTACAGGGTGACGGCGCCGGTCTGGGAAGCTCTGGCATTAGTTCCATGCTGCAGGTCGAAGCTGTCGGCGCGGGCAATGCCGCCATCCTTGCCCGGGGTATCTATAACGGCAAGGGTCAGGCCTGGGGCTGGGACTATGCCTGGAACGACAATAGCACGGCCTACGGCGCGCAACCGCGCGCGGCCGCCGGTTTGGCGACCGATGCAAAGGAAGAGGCAGCCATTTCTTCGTGGATCTCCCAGCTGCCTTCCCAGCAATTCTTCAACAACTACGGAATTCCGATCAGCGTTTCAGCGCTCAAAGCTGGCGACTGGGATCATGCGATCACGACCGTAACCGCCGCCTATCTCGATACGCAGGGCAATTCGGGCGATGCGGTGGGCAACTCGTACGACGGCACCATCCATGGCGTGGTTCCAGTTGCCACGGTCGATACGACGTCCAAGGGTGTTGAGTTCGAGCTCACCGCACAGCCGATCAAAAACCTCAACTTGGCGATCAACGCCGCAAAGACGGACGGCACCCGCAGCAATCTCAGTTCCACACTGAGCGACTTCATCCTGCGGGAAAAGGCGCTGATGGACAGTCCTGCAGGCGATATCCGGCAGTGGTGGGCGGGTGATCAGACCCTTCGTACGGTTTGGACTGGCGCTGTCTGGGGCCCCTACCTGAATCTGCTCGCGCAGAATGGTTCCAGCGCGCCGGAAATCCGTCCGTGGCGCTTCAACACCGTCGCCAGCTACTACTTCGACAAGGGCCTGTTCAAAGGCGTGAATGTCGGCGCCGGCTATCGGTGGCAGCAGGGTGCCATTGTCGGCTACGCCCTGCAGTCCTACACCGATTCGGCCAAGGAGATCCTCGACGTGACCAAGCCCTTCCGCAGTCCCGTGGAGGATGCTGTCGATCTTTGGCTTGGCTATGAGCGAAAACTGACGTCGCACGTGAATTGGAAGATCCAGCTCAACGTGCACAGTGTCGGTCAGAAAGCCCATCTGATCCCGATTGCGGTTCAGCCGGACGGCAGCCCGGCGCAGTACCGCATCGCCGAAGGGGCGCTCTGGCAGATCACGAATACGTTCACATTCTGATAGCCGTTCCATCGTGGAGTGGGTGTTAGAACGCGGTTTTGGGAACTAGTGCAAAACAAGACCGGCGCTGGGCAATGCTCGGCGCCGGTCTTTTCTTTTGGGGGGCTTGCTACTGCAGCCGTCGAGGCTATTTCCGTTGGTCGATTAATTCCGATCCGAGATGACCGCTCGATTTACACTGGGGAACCTCGCCCGGAGGGCCGGCGTGCATAAAGGCACGGTGTCATCTGCGCCGCGCGACCATGTGTTTCGCGGCTGTCTTCATGGTATCATTAGGGTGTGCGACCCGGATTGTCGCGGGGCTGTCCGCGCGATCTGCGTCCTGCTGCGCATTTCATGCGGCGCGATTCCGTGCCGCGCCTCCGCACGGCTTCTGGTCGGCGGGGTGGTACTTGTGCTGGCGGCGGCCTGCGGCCGCAAACCTCCGGTCCTGAACCTCGCGCCCAAGCGCCCCGCGCCTGTAGAGGCTCTCTCGTTTCTTCAAAGGCAGGACGTCGGCGCAGGCATTGACGATCATCCCTGGATCGCACATGTGCGTGCGGTCGACCTTGATGGCGACGGGCTCATGGACATCCTCGCCTGTGAGGCGAAGGAGGGAAAGCTGGTTTGGATAAGGCAGGTTTCAAGAGGCCGGTTCGAGGAAACCACGATCGCCGGCGGCCTCCCGGGCATCGTCCATGTCGAGGCGGCGGACATGACCGGGAAAGGCCATCTCGACCTGATATGCTCGCTGATGGGTGAGGTGTTTCCCAACAACGACAGGATCGGCTCGATCGTCATCCTTGAGAATGACGGACATCAGCATTTCACGAGACACCTGATTGCCGACCACATCGAACGCGTCACGGACGTGCGTGCGGGGGATTTCAACGGCGACGGGCGCCCCGACCTTGCCGTCGGTCAATTTGGCTATGATCAGGGGCAGATCCAGTGGATGGAGAACATGGGGAACTGGCAGTTCCGCGGCCACCAGCTGCTGAACCTTTCGGGCACGATCAACGTCTGCGTTGCGGACCTGTGCGGCAGGGGCTTTCCCGACATCGCCGCGGTCGTCTCGCAGCAATGGGAGGAGATCTACCTGTTCCAGAATGACGGGAAGGGGAATTTCAAGACGAAGCTGCTCTGGGGCTCGACAAACGACGATTACGGAAGCAGCGGCATCAGCGTTGCCGACCTGAACCACGACGGGCGTCCGGACATCTTGTACACGAACGGCGACGGATTCGGCCCGGCGGTCGTGCCGGGTCCCCGTCCATGGCATGGGGTGCAGTGGCTCGAAAACCTCGGCGGAGGCAATTTCAAGTATCACCGTGTGGGGGACCTGCCCGGGGCGTATTCACCGGTCGGCGTCGATCTCGATGGCGACGGGAACATGGACATTGTCGCCGTGAGCGCCTATGCCGACTGGGACAAGACGAATCCGAAGATCGCGTCGTTGGTATGGTTTCGCAACGACGGGCACATGAATTTTTCGCCCCACATCCTCGCGTACACGCCGAAGGACCTGATCACTTTGGACGCAGGGGATATCGACGGGAACGGGCGTCCCGTTTTGGTCACGGGCGGGCTCTACGTCTATCCGCCCTACGTGCGCATGGGGCGTGTCACGGTTTGGCGCCGGCCGCCTGTCAGATGAGCGGGCGGGGCAAGTTCTTTCTGTCCGCGGCCGTTGGCGCCCTTTTGCTGGCCGGCGCTGCGGTGGCGGTGATCGTTTGGACGCGCGAGCGCGACCGGCGGGTTTGCGTTGCGGCGGCGATTCCGGCCGTCCCGGACACGGGCGCGCTCTCACCCGAATTCCGCAGGAGGATCGAGGACTGCGGAACCCGCGCGCGAAACGGTCCCGACAGGGTCGACGCCCTCGGCGAGCTGAGCCGGCTCTACCATGCCAACGGTTTCTATTCCGAGGCCTCCAGATGTTACGAGGCGCTCATTCAAGTCGACCCGGGGAACCCCCGCTGGCTCCACCGTTTCGCGACCATACTTGCGGGTTACGGACAGCTTGATGACGCGCTCCCGCTCTGGCGGAGGGCTGCGGAGATCGCCCCCGACTACATCCCCACGCTTTTAAAACAGGCCGATGCACTCCTGAAGATGAACCGAGATGAGGAGGCCGCCGTCGCCTACGGTGCCGTGCTCAAGCGCGAAGCCCGCAATCCCTGGGCGCTGGTCGGACTGGCCCGGATCGACATGGATGCCGGCCGCTTTGAAGACGCCCGTGGACGTCTTGAAGCTGCCGTTGAAGAATCAAACTGGGGCATAGGCTACGATCTCCTGCCGACCGTCTATGAACGCCTCGGAATGAACGAGCGCGTTGCGGAAATAAGGGGCAGAGCCAAGGCTTTCGGGACCTTTTCCGACACACCCGACCCGTGGATGCTCGAGCTTTATGATGACTGCTATGACGTCTACCGGCTCATGCTTGCCGGAGGAGACGCGAATTTCGTCGGTGATCTGCCGAGGGCCGTTCGGATCATTGAGCGTGCGCTTTCGCTGGCGCCTGACAATGCGACCGTTCATTTCCAGCTCGCAGGCCTCTACCTCGCTGCAAATCGCCGCGTCGATGCGAGGCGCCAGTTCGAACAGTGCCTCGCAGCGAATCCCGAACAGCCGGATGCGTGGTTTCAGCTCTCCAGAGTGCTTGCGGATCTCGGTGACGCCAGAGGATCGGACCGGACGCTCGACGCCGGGCTTTCGCGCTGCCCGGGATCGCCGGGTCTTCACATGGAACACGGGCGCCGCCTCGCCGCGGCCGGGCGGTCGGAGGAGGCAATCTCCGAATACAAGGAGACAATCCGGCTGCGTCCCCAGGAGGCGGGCGGATACGTCGACCTGGCAGGTCTCTACTTCAAGCTTGGCCGGCTTGACGAGGGGGTTGCACAGCTGATGCGGTCGCTGGAGATGGAGCCCGAGAATCCTGTGGCGCTTTCGGCCGCGGCGCTTTACTCGGTGACAACCGGGGACGAGGCCACGGCGGCGGAATGGATCCGGCGGGTGCGTCTCCAACCCAGGATCTCGGCCAAGGAAAGGACGAACATCGAAGCGGCGTTCGTCCAGCGTTTTGGGCGGCCGCCGCAGTAGCAGGGGAGGGAGGCTGTTTGCGCGTCCCACCTCCGCTCCCGCTCGCTGCTGCGAGGGCTGGAAACCTCAACTGCGGAACCAGGGACGAATCAGCGCACGACCCTGGCGCCGCCGCCGGCGATGATCTTCTCGACCTCCTTCCGCGTCGCCATGGAGGTGTCGCCGGGGGTGGTTGCGGCGAGCGCGCCGTGGGCGGCCCCGTACTCGACGGCCTTCCGGGCGTCGTTGAACTGCAGAAACCCGAACTGGAGCCCGGACGCGAAGGAATCGCCGCCGCCTACGCGGTCTAGGATTTCGAGCCCGGGATAGTCGCGGCTCGCATGAAACTCCCCGTCGTGCCAGAGGATGGCGCTCCAGTCGTTCCGGGTGGCGGTGATGACACGGCGAAGGGTCGTGGCGGCGACACGGAAATTTGGATACACCGTGACGGCCCTCCCGATCATGGCCTTGAACGCCCCGGCATCGACCGGGTCCGCGCCCTGGCCCGCCCCTCCGACCTCGAATCCGAGTGAGGCGGTGAAGTCCTCCTCGTTGNNGGGGCGGTAGTTGAGGTCGTAGGAAACGACGGTCCCGTGTTTCCGCGCCGCCTTCACGGCCTCGAGCGCAAGCGCGGCGCAGGAGGCGGAAAGCCCCGCGAAGATGCCCCCCGTGTGGAACCAGCGCACGCCGAGGGCGCCAAAGAGGTGATCCCAGTCGAAGTCCCCCGGCTTGAGCTGGCTCGCGGCCGTGAGGCCCCGGTCCGAGACGCCCACGGCCCCGCGGATGCCGAATCCACGCTCGGTGAAGTTGAGGCCGTTGCGCACGGAGCGGCCGATGCCGTCGTCCTCGCGCCACTTGATGAAGTCGGTCGCCACACCCCCCTGCATGATCAGGTCCTCAACCAGGTGCCCAACCTCGTTGTCGACGAATGCGGTGGCCACGGCCGTCTTCAGCCCGAAGCATTTGCGCAGGCCGCGCGACGTGTTGTATTCGCCGCCGCCCTCCCAGACCCTGAACTCGCGCGCCGTCCGTATGCGGCCCTCGCCGGGGTCGAACCGCAGCATCACCTCGCCGAGTGAGAGCTGGTCAAAAACGCATTCCTTGCCGGGGCGGATTGTAAGAGACATGGTGCAATAGGTTTATGCCACGGCGCTGGCGGCGGCTGCAAACTGCGCGGCGCGCGCGGTGATCGCCGGCCAGTTTCGCGATTTCAGGGCGGCGGCGGAGACGAGCGCGCCGCCCGCGGCGGTGGCGAACGCGCCGGCCTTGAGGAAGTCCCCGACCGTCTCGGGCGTGACGCCGCCCGTTGGCAAAAGTTCGATCTGGGGAAACGGCGCCTTGAGCGACCGGATGTAGGCCGGGCCGAAGAACTCCGCGGGGAAAATCTTGACGACGTCGGCCCCGAGTTCCCATGCGTTGAAGACCTCCGTGGGCGTGAGCGCGCCCGACAGGACCGGAACCCCCGCCGCATTGCACGCCTGGATGACGGCCGGTCGCAGGGCGGGCGTCACGATGAACTTCGCCCCGGCGGCGATGCCGGCGAGGGCGGTCTTTGCGTCAAGGACGGTCCCGAGCCCGAGGAGCACCCCGGGCTGCTCCCGGGCCATCTCGGCGCAGAGTTCGATGGCCCCCGGGGTCGTCATCGTAAGTTCAATACAGGCGAGCCCTCCGGCCGAGAGGGCTCGGGCGCATTCAAGAAGACTGGCGGGGCCGTCGGCGCGGATCAGTGCGATCACCTTTCCTGCCTTGATTTGTTGGAGGACGTCGGATTTTGACATGGGAGAAGGTCTGGAAGGATTCGGTGCGGTGGGGGCGGGAGGTCCTGGTGTGGTCATTCACCCGGCGGCGCGCCCGCCGCGTCGTAACCGAGGAGGCGCGAAAGCCCGGTTGCGGCGTCCTTTACGGCCGCTGCGATCCCGGGTATCCGTTCCTTCGTGAAACGGACGGTGGCGGCGGTGACGCCGATCGCGGCGGCGACCGTGCCGTCCGATGCGAACACGGGCGCCGCAAGGCAGCGCACGCCCAGGTTGAACTCCTCGTCATCGACGCTGTAGCCGCGTCGGCGCGTGAGCTCGCAGTCCCGACGGATGTCCTTCAGGGTCGTGTGCGTGTGCGTCGTGCGCTTCGCCGGCCGCGCCCCCGAATAGAGCGCGGCGAGCCGGTCGTGGAAGGCGAAGGCGAGGAAGATCTTTCCGGTTGAGGAACAGTGCAGGTCCGCAAGAAAGCCCGGCCGCGAGGCGGCGCGAAGGGGATGGGGGCCGTCCTGGACGGCGACGATCAGCGAGCGCCCGTCGCAGGCGATTGCAAGGTGGGACGTCTCGTCAACCTGTGCCGTGAGCTTCATGAGGACGGGCAGCGCGGCCGTCCGCATCTCCGTGCCCGCGAGAGCGGCGTTTCCAAGCTGGATCAGGACCGGACCGAGTTCGTAGCGCGCGCCGTCCTTGCGCACCAGGTTCTCGACGTGCAGCGTCTTCATGATGCGCAACGTCGTGGTGACGGGGATACCCATCTGCCGCGCGATGTCCGCAGCCCTGAGTCCATCCTGTCCGGCGCCGAGCAGCTTCAGAATCCGGCAGGCGTTGCGCAGGTTGGGGATGACATAGCGCTCCCCTGCGGGGGAGCCGGACGTCGGATGGATCATGGTGGAAACGGCGGTTTCTTTGCGGCGCGGTCAGGTCGGAAGGAACGTTCGAAAACCCACGGTCTCGACGTTATTTTGTTGCCTCGGAAAGTGGACGGTTCAAATATGAATGACAAGTTCATTAGTGAATCTTTCCCGCCCCGCAAGGACCCTTCCAGACCCCAACCTCTGACAATCCGCATCGAAACGCAGCGCCGCGCCGGCGTGCGTCCGTCCGGGTTTCCTCCCCCTCCCTTTATGGACCACATTCCCTCGTCCAGCGTCTATTCCTACCCGCGCATGACAACCGAGGAGGTCCGCCGGTCCTTTCTTGCCGGCGGGCTTTTCGTGCCCGGGGAGGTTGTGCTCAGGCACTGGGAGACCGACCGCGCCGTTTTTGGCGGGGCCGTCCCGACCGCCGCGCCGCTTTCCATCGGGTGTCCGCGTGAACTGGCGGCGACCTGCTTTTGCGACCGGAGGGAGCTCGGCGTCATCAACATCGGCGGCCCGGGCGCCGTGCGGGTGGACTCCCTGAGTTACGCGACCGGGCGCCTCGACTGCCTTTACGTGGGCCGTGGCGCGAAGGACATCTCGTTTTCCTCCCTCGACGCGGCCCGGCCCGCCCAGTTCTACCTTCTGAGCTACCCGGCCCACACGGCCTTCCCCACGACGCTCGTCCCGTTCAACCAGGCGAACGGCGTGGCCCTGGGTTCGCCCGCGGCCGCCAACGCGCGGGTGCTGCACAGGATCATCCATCCCGCCGGCATCAAGAGCTGCCAGCTTGTGATGGGCTATACGCTGCTCCAGCAGGGATCCGTCTGGAACACGATGCCGCCGCACACCCACATGCGCCGCTCGGAGGTTTACCTCTATTTCGACGTGCCCGCGGATGCCGTGGTCTTTCATTTTCTGGGCCAGCCCCGGGAGACCCGCCACATCGTCGTGAGCGACCGCGAGGTTGCGCTTTCCCCGCCCTGGTCGATCCACAGCGCCGCGGGCACCTCAAATTACGGCTTCATCTGGGGCATGGGCGGCGAGAACCAGGAGTTCGCCGACATGGACCAGGTCCCGACCAACGCCCTCCGATAGCCCCGCAGCCGTTGCCGCAGCTTTTCACAAACCATGAGCTCGATCCTTGATCGTTTCAAACTCGACGGGAAGACCGCCATCGTCACGGGCGCCGCCCGGGGCCTCGGTCAGGGCATGGCGCTCGCGCTTGCGGAGGCGGGCGCAGACATTGTGGCCGTCGACATTCTCCCCGCCGAAGACACCCGGAGGCAGGTCGAGGCGCTGGGGCGGAAAAGCGTCGTGATCACCGCCAACCTCGGCGACCGCACGTCGATCCCCGCCCTGATCGCCACCGCAAAAAAGAGCTTCGAATCGCTCGACATTCTGGTGAACTGCGCCGGCATCATCCGGCGCGCCGAATTCGAAAACTTCCCGGAGAAGGATTGGGACGACGTCATGGGCATCAACATCGACGCCGTGTTCTTCCTCAGCCAGGCGTTTGTCCGCGAGAGGCTGGCGCGCCATGCCCCCGGAAAGATCATCAATATCGCCTCGATGCTGTCGTTCCAGGGCGGCATCCGGGTTCCGTCCTACACGGCCTCGAAGAGCGCGGTCCAGGGGCTCACCCGCCTGATCGCGAGCGAAATGGGCGGCAAGGGCATCAGCTGCAACGCGATCGCCCCCGGCTACATGGCGACCGACAACACCGCCCCTCTCCGCGCCGATCCGGACCGCAGCGCCTCAATCCTCGCCCGCATACCGGCGGGCCGGTGGGGCACGCCCGATGACCTCAAGGGAGCCGTCGTCTTCCTCGCCTCTTCCGCCTCCGATTACGTGAATGGATACACGGTCGCCGTGGACGGCGGCTGGCTTGCGCGCTGACGCGCTGACCAGCGTCCCATTTCCGCCTTTTCCCGGCGGCGGAGAGGGGATAGGTAACGGGGTCGACGACCGACATTTCGACGGCATTTCCAGCACGGTTCCTGGCCTCAACCCCGCAACCCTCATGTCCCTGTCCAAGATCAGACTGGTCCTGACTGCATCGATTCCACTAGCCGCGGCGAACTGCCTTCCGGGCGGCGAAAGTTACGACCTGAACCGGGTCACTCCCGTGCCGGCGACCGAGCCGGTTCCGGTCGTCGACTTTTTCCGTCCGCGGTCGCTGCAGGAGCCGAAGCTGAACCTTTCGGGCACGCACATCGCGGCGATTATAACTGCAAACGAGGACCGGCATGAACTTTTGGTCTATGATCGGGAAACGCAGAAGACCGAGCGGGTCGGCGGTGTAGGAGACAAGGACGTCAACCAATTTTACTGGCTCAACAACCGCCGCCTGGTGTTCGAGCTGAGCGCCCGGAAGCTTTATGGCCTCGGCCTGTTTGCCGCGGATGTCGGCAAGACGAGCGAAGCCTATCCGCTGCTTCAATATTACGGCTCCCGCATGGTGGCCATCCCGACGCAGAACCGACTCGAGCCGCTGGTATGGAACAGCCATGACGGCCTCGAAACCCATCGGGATCTCGGAGTGGCTGTGATCAACACGGCCATCAGCACCGGCAGGTTTATAAACCGGCTCTCCGCCGGCACCACCCGGTCCGACCGGATGGATGCGCGGGACAACAACGAGAAGCACATCATCGACCGTTATCCGGTGGCGGAGCCGGGGATCGGGCACCGGTATATTGCGGACAAGGAAGGCCGGCTCGGGTTTGCGATCACCATGCTGGACGGGCTGCCGATGCTGCACCGGCTGGACGGCCGGCGCTGGGAGAAATGTCCGGTGGATCTGGAGGACATCGAGATCATCGGCTGTGGGGACGAGCCCGGACAACTCGTCGTGCGGGGACCGCGTCAGAGCGGAAAGCCGCGCGCGCTGCAATTCATGGACGGCGGGACAGGCAGGCTCGGCGATGTGCTGCTGCAGGACGACGCCTACGACTTCTACGGCAACAATCTCTCGGAGGGCTGGCTCTATCGCGATCCCGTCAGCCATCGGATCATCGGCGTGGTGTACGAGCGCAATGGCCCCGATGTGGTGTGGTTCACCGAGACGTATCGCAAACTGCAGAAGGTTCTGGACGGGTTCTTCCCGGGCCTGGTGGTCAGGATATTGGGGAGCGACGAAGCCCAGAAGGTCTTTCTCGTCGCGACGTTTTCGGACCGGCAGCCCGTCCTCTACAGCTGGGTGGATCTCGAGAAGCGCACCGCAGGCCTTTTTAAGAGCTCGGCGCCGTGGATAGACCCAAAACGCATGCAGCCGATGAACGTCACGAAATTCAAGACGCGCGACGGCCGCCGGCTTGATGCCTACCTGACGCTTCCGGCGGGCGCCTCAAAGCAGAATCCTCCGCCCATGATCGTGCTGGTGCATGGCGGCCCCTGGGCGCGGGACAGCTGGGGTTTTGATGGCGAGGTGCAGTTTCTGGCGAGCCGCGGCTATGCGGTGCTCCAGCCCAATTTTCGCGGTTCCAACGGTTATGCCTGGATGTTCCCCGAGGAGGACAAATGGGACTTCCGCAAGATGCACGATGACGTTACGGACGCCACTCGGGCGATGATCGCAGCCGGGCTCGTCGATGGCAGCCGCGTGGCGGTCATGGGCACGTCCTTCGGCGGCTACCTTGCTCTCTCTGGAGTTGTCAACGAACCGGACCTGTATCGCTGCGCAGTCACCATCGCGGGCGTGTCCGACTGGGAGCAGCAGATCAAGGACAAGAAATACGACCAGTACGATTCGTGGGTTTACGGGTATTATATGCGGAAACTCGGGGATCCGGGAAAGCAGCCTGAGAAGTTCGACGCCATCTCTCCGGGGCGGCATGTGGACCGGATTCGCGTTCCGGTATTTGTCGCCCATGGCGGTGACGATCCCAGGGTCGAGATCGGCCAGGCGAGACGCCTGATCTCGGAGCTTGAGAAGAACCATGTGCCGCACGAGTCCCTCCTTGTGGGCGAAGAAGGCCACGGGATGAGACATCTGGAAAACGAGGTCGAACTCTTCACCCGCATCGAGGCGTTCCTGGCAAAGAACCTGGGGCCGGCTGCGCCCGCGGTCGCGCCGGCCGGCGCGCGCTGACCGGGAAGCGACCCCGAATCCGCAAAGATCCGGGGCGGACGATCCGCCGCTCATCTTTTCTCTGGCTGAGGGAGGGGAAGCCGCTAGCCTGAGCGGCCATGAAGAGTTTCTTCGCGTCGCTTTTTGGCTCGCTCGCGGCCCTCGTCATCTTCTTCGGCGGGTGCGCATTCCTGGGTTTGCTCCTGGTGGTGGTGCTTGCCGCCATGGGCAAGAAGGGCACGGAGCCGGTGGCGCAGGGGTCCTACCTGGTCTTTGACCTTTCCGCCAACATCCAGGACGCGCCGCCGGCATTCGACGGCGGCGCGCTGTTCGGTCCCCTCTTCGGGGGGCGGCGGATGACGACGCTCCAGCTCCGCACCGTCACGCGCGCAATCCGCGCAGCCGCGAAGGACCGCCGCGTCTCCGGCCTGCTGATCACGGGCAACCTGCAGCCGGCCGATTTCGGCTCGGGTTATGGCGCCCTCAAGGAAGTGCGCGCGGCCCTGCTCTCCTTCAGGGCGTCCGGCAAGCCGGTTGTCGGCTTTTTCAACGAGGCCACGACGCGCGACTACTACCTCGCCTCAGCGGCCAACGAAATCGTGCTCGACCCCTACGGCATGATCCTTTTGCCCGGACTTGCGAGCCAGCCGCTGTTCATGGCGGGTGCATTCGAGAAATTCGGCGTGGGCGTCCAGGTGACGCGCGTCGGAAAGTACAAGTCGGCCGTCGAACCGTTCACCCGGAAGGACCTCAGTCCCGAGGCGCGCGAGGACCTGCAGAAGCTGCTCAACGACCTCTGGGCGGACCTGCTGGGCGACATCGCCTCCAGCCGCCGGCTCTCGCGGGAGGAGCTGCAGCAGGTGGTTGACACCGAGGGCGTCATCCCGGCATCGAGCGCGCTGGCGCACAAGCTCGTCGACCGGACCGCCTACCGCGACGAGATCCTCGACGAATTGAAGGTGAAGACGGGCCGCGCGAAAGGCTCCACGGACAGCTTCAAACAGATCAGCCTTGAGGCCTATGCCGGGACCGTGCAGGAGGCCGGCGACGGCGCCGGCAACGGGGGCGGAAAGATCGCGGTGGTGTATGCCGAGGGCGAGATCGTCGACGGCGAGGGGCAGATCGGCGAGGTGGGCGGCCGGAAATTCGCGCGGGAGCTCAGGCGGTTGCGCCAGGACGACGAGATCAAGGCGGTCGTGTTGCGCGTGAACAGCCCGGGCGGAAGCGCGACGGCGTCCGAGGAAATCCAGCGCGAGATCCGGCTGACGATGAAGGAGAAGCCGGTTGTGGTGTCGATGGGCTCGGTGGCCGCCTCCGGGGGCTACTGGATATCGACCTACGCCGACAGGATTTTCGCCGAACCGACGACCATCACGGGATCCATCGGCGTGTTCGGGCTCTTCATCAACGTGAAGCAGCTCGCGAACAACCTGGGCCTGACATTCGACACCGTGAAGACGGGCCAGGTGGCGGACATCTTCACCATCAGCCGGCCCAAAACGGATGCCGAGCTGGCGGTCTTCCAGAAGCTCGTCGACTGGATCTACGACGAGTTCACGAGCAAGGTCGCCGAGTCCCGCAAGCTCGACAAGGCGAAGGTGCTTGAGATCGCACAGGGACGGGTGTGGTCGGGCGTGGAGGCGAAGCAGCTCGGGCTGGTGGACGAGATTGGCGGGCTGGGACGCGCGATCACCTGCGCCGCGGAGAAGGCGAAGCTCGGCACGCACTACCAGATCACTGAGTATCCGGGCAGAAAGCAGCTCGCCGAGCTCATCAGCGAGATGCTGCGCGGCATTGGGCCCGACCAGGCTGGGAACGACAATTCGATGATGAAGCTGCTCGGGGAATTCAAGGAGCAGGCGCGCGTGCTTTTGCGGTGCAACGATCCGCGCGGCGTTTACGCGCGGATGCCGGCCGAGATCGTGATCCACTAGCGGCAGGCCCCCGGGCGCCGCAGGCGGGCTCCCTGCAAATTGCGGACGTCGATGGCGATGTAATAGGGAACCAAATACACCTTCCATGAACTTCAGCCGCTTTGCAGCGCCCAGCGACGAGATCGAGCTCCATCTTCCCGACGGCCGGACCCTGCGGGGGCCGCGCGGAGCGGCCGCCGGGAGCCTGCTCCAGCCCGTTGTCGAGGGCCTGCCGGCGCCGCTCATGGGCGCGATTGTCAACGGAGACCTTCGGGAGCTGGCGCATCCGCTGGACGCCGAAGCGGCCGTCCTTCCGCTGACCATGGCGGATGCCGATGGCGCGAGGATCTACCGCCGTTCGCTGACGTTCCTGCTCGAGGCGGCATTCGTCAGCCTGTTCCCCCGGGCGCTGCTTTTTATCGACCACTCGCTTTCGTCGGGCGGCTATCTCTGCCGCGTGCGGGGACGCGAGCCCCTGAACGCCGGCGAGCTGCGGGATCTGGAGGCGGGGATGCGGCGCCTGGTGGAACAGGACCTGCCGATCCGCGGGCGGGAGGCGCCCGTGCAGGAGGCGATCGCGTTCTTCGAGGGGAACAACGACCCTGAAAAGGCGCGCCTGATGCGGCACCGAAGCAAGCCCACCGTGACCCTCTACCGGCTCGGCGATTGCGTCGATTACCACAACGGCTTCATGGTGCCGTCGACCGGGTGCCTTCGCTCGTTCGAACTGGCGGAGACGGACGGTGGATTCGCGCTGCGCTATCCGCGGCAGCACGCCCCCACGCAGATTGCGCCGATGGTCGACTCGCCGAAGCTGCTTGCGGCGTTCTGCCAGCATGGGGCGTGGCTGGAACGGCTCGGGATCTCAAGCGTCGGCGCGCTGGACGACGCGATCAAGGGCGGCCGCAACCGGGAGATCATCCTGGTTTCGGAGGCGCTTCACGAGCAGCATGTCGCGGAGATCGCCTGGCAGATCGCCAGGCGCCGGCAGCAGGCGCGGCTGGTGTTGATCTCCGGTCCGTCGTCCTCCGGCAAGACGACGTTCTCCCGGCGCCTGACGGTGCAGTTGCTGACGCTCGGACTGTCCCCCTTCGCACTGGAGCTGGACAACTATTTCGCCGGGCGGGACTTCACGCCCCGCGACGAGAACGGCCAGCTGGATTTTGAGACGATCGATGCGCTCAATCTTGCGCAACTGGGCGACCACCTGCAGC
>PMKA01000351.1 GCA_003157575.1 Opitutia bacterium | reverse complement strand
AAGCAGCCCGGAGGACCCGAAGTCCGACAGGCTGCTTGCCGCGTGCGTTCAATGGTTGGCGGCTGCACCTTGCGGGGCCGGCAATTCCCACAAATAGCTCTCACGAGCGAGCAGGGTGGTGCCGTCGGCCGCCAGCAGGCTCAAATGCCACGCATCCGGCCGGGCCTTGTCGCCAGGCCAGTCGGATCCGGTCAGGCCGATCTGGAAGAGGCAGCCGCCGGAAGGGATGTCCGCGGCGAAAGTGAAGGTCTTCGGTTCGGGTGAGGCGGGACTGATCACCTTCAGTTCGAATTTGGCGCCGGCAACAGCGCCGTCCTGATTCTTCAAGCGGATCAGCCAGTAGTAGCCGTTGTGATCGGCCGGCTGGCTGCGCAGAACCTTGATGCCGCCGTCATTTTCCTTGGATCCAAAATATTCGCTCAGACGGTGAAACGAGTCGGCGTCGCGCCAGTCGGTGAGGATGCGCACGATCTTCAGTTCGGCCGCCGGGGAGGAAACGGCCGTCAGGCAGGCGAGCAGGAGCGACGCGAGCGGGAGGCGGAGGGGCGGAATCATGCCTGGAGAGTTGGCGCAAAACCCTGCCGGCACAAGAACGGAGAACAAAGTACGGATTCCTCATTCCTGCAGATAGACGTCCTTGTACTGGTGGAGGCCGAGGAGGGCCGGGCGCCAGTTTCTCACAGCCGGGTGGCATAGAAAGATCCGCGTGCCGAAGAAGATCGGAACGATCGGAGCCTCATCGAGCAGGAGCGTTTCGGCCTGCCGATAGAGAACCGCACGCCGGGCCGGATCAATGGTGGAACCTGCTGTCGCGACAAGGCGGTCGTACTCGTGGTCCGACCATCCGGTTGAGTTGTTGCCGCTGTCGGCGGTGAACAGTTCAAGATACGTGCCCGGATCGACATAATCTCCGATCCAGTGGGCAAAGGAGACATCGTAATTCCGCAGACGCTCGTCGTTCAGCCACACCCGCTGCTCCTTGTTGGCGAGGCCCACCTCGATCCCAAGCTCGCGCCGCCACATCTGTTGCACGGCCTCAAGCAGCCGCTGGTTCAGTTCGAGCGTGGAAAACTGGATCTCCACGTGCGGAAAACCGCGCCCGCGCGGGTACCCCGCTTCCGCCAGCAGGCGCCGTGCGCCGGCGAAATCGTCCGGGACGCCGACGGGGGCCGTGTAGTCCGGAATGCCCGGCGGGGTCAGGCAATGCGCCGGTTGCTGCCCGCCGAGGGCGACGTCGCGGACCAGGGCGGTGCGGTCGAATGCCCGGGCCAGCGCCTGGCGCACCCGTGGGTCTGCGAAGGGTTTCCGCCCCGTGTTGAAACGCAGGAAGGCGGTGTCCATGAACGGATCGATGCGGAGAATTCCGGGCTGACTGCGGCGATAATGGGCGATTCTCGGGAGCGGCACGTCGGAAGTCAGGTGCAGCTGTCCCGCACGAAACGCGGCCTCTTGGGTGGAGGCGTTCTCGATCGGATAGAATACAATCCGCGTCAGGCGGACGCGCCGTGCGTCCCAATAGTCCGGATTGCGGTCAACGACCACGCGGCTGCCGGGCGACCATTCCCTGAGGAGGAACGAGCCGTTGCAGACCATGTTTTCCGGCCGCGTCCACGGCACGGAGCGATCGTCGAACGGACCGAGCTTTTCGATCGAAGCCCGGTGGACCGGAAACCAGGCCGGCAGGGCGGCCGCGGCGGCCAGATAGGGGGCGGGCCGGGCGAGAGTTATCTCCAGCGTCCGGTCGTCAGGTGCGCGGACGCCGACCTGCGAGAAATCGGCGAGCTGTCCGGAGTTGAAGGCCGCGGCGTTGCTTATCGGGAAGAGCACGTACGCGTATTCCGAGGCGAGCCGTGGCGAAAGAGCGCGATGGATGCCGGAAACGAAATCCCGGGCTGTCAGTGGATCGCCGTTGCTCCAACGGGCGCCGGCCCTGATGTGGAACCGCCAGACCAGCCCGTCTGCGGAGGTTTCCCAGCTTTCGGCCGCAGCCGGAACCGGCTGGGAGGTGACCTCATCGATCGCGGTGAGCCCCTCAAACAGGGCGACCACGATGTTGAAGTCATTATATGAATTCACGATGTGCGGATCGAGATCGCGCGGCTCCGAGCCGTTTCCGAGATGCAGCACCTGGTCGCGGACTCCGGCCTCGACCGCCGTGTCACGGCGACCGCAGCCGGAGGCCGTGAAGACGAAGCATGCCAGTGACAGGGCAAGGGCTGCTGGGCGGTGTGGGAGCATGGCAACAGCAAAGCAGGCCTTGCGCGTTCTGCCAAGCAGAGCTAAGAAATCAGCCGGCTGCGCGTCATAACAGGAGTCAACAGCACGTGAATCCGGTCCCGCCATCATCAGACCGCTCCAATGAAAACGCCGCGTTTGTGCGCTCCGCCGTCGAGCAATTCCAGGCGCAGCTCCTTCGGTATGCCACGCGATTGCTGGGCGATCCGGAGCGGGCGCGCGATGCGGTCCAGGACACGTTTGTGCGTCTTCTGGCGCAACCGCCGCCGGCAGTCGACGGGCACCTGGCCGAATGGCTGTTCACAGTGTGCCGCAACCGGGCGTTCGACATTCATCGCAAGGAGGGGCGTGTGAAACGCTTTGAAGACGGAGCCGTCGAGCGGGTGGAGGCCGCCGAGCCGCGGCCGGGCGCCACGCTCGAGGCGCTGGAGACGCACGAGGAGGTGCTGCGCATGATCGACCGTCTGCCGCCAAACCAGCAGGAGGTCATCCGCCTCAAATTCCAGAGTGGTTTCAGCTACAAGGAGATCAGCGGCATAACGCAGCTGTCGGTGACCAACGTGGGTTTTCTGATTCACACGGCGGTCAAGGCCTTGCGGCGGGAGTTTGCGGGCTGCCCGGAATCAAGGGGGACGACAGGTTGAGGAGGAAATTGAATGAGCAACATGAATGAATTGCGGCTGGAGCCCGATGATCCGCGCCTGACGGCCTACGCGCTGGATGAATTGGAAGGGGAGGAACGCGTTCGGATTGCGGAGGCGGTGGCCGCCGATCCTGCGCTCCAGGCCGTGGTCGATGAAATCCGCGGCGCCGCCGGTCGGTTGACCGATGCGCTGAAGGAGGAGCCCCTGCCGGATCCGGTCCGTCCATTCCACGTTGAGCCGTACCACACCGTCCGTCCTCCGCGGATGTTTCCCTTCCCTTATTGGGCAGTGTCCGCACTGGCCGCCGCCGCATGTCTTGTCGTTCTCTTTGCGCTGCGCCAGCTGCCGTTTGCAGGAGACGGCCGGCTTGGAAAGAGCGGACAAGCGGCGGATGCAGGAGGAGCGAAGGATGTTGACGGGCGGTTGGTCGCGGGGCGGCAACAGGCGAGCAACCAGGTGGACATCGTGTTTCCAACGGCGCCGGGCGACGCCGCTGCGGCAACAACAGGTGGCGTGGGTGATCAGTTTGGAGTGGTTGTGCCCAATGCTCCGTCGACGTCGACGGACCCAACACAGGCGAAAGATGTGGCTGACGGTGCGGCGACCGCCGCGAAGACCGCAGTCGCGTCCGCGACGGCTGCGTCCGGAAGCCGGCTGCTTGCAGATGCCGGGCCGGCCGGCGCAGTTCCCGACAACGCCTTCCTGCAGGCGACGCAGAATCCGGTTTCCGGCTTTTCGGTCGACACCGGCGCTTCAAGCTATGCGGACGTGCGGCGTTCCCTGCTTGACGGTCGCCGCCCGTCGCGCGCGGCGGTGCGACTGGAGGAACTTGTGAACTATTTCCGGTACGACTACGCCGTGCCGGAACCGGAAGCGCGGGAGCCGATTGCCGCCTCGCTGGAGGTCGCCTCCGCGCCATGGGAGCCGCGGCACCGTCTGGTGCGGATCGCGCTCAAGGCCCGCGATCTGCCTGCGGGCGGGCGCGGCTCAATTGTTGCCAGGGACGTGGCGGTGCAAGTGGAGTTCAGCCCTGCACAGGTGCAGGCGTATCGTCTGCTTGGCTACGAAAATCCCGGTCCGGCCGGGGGAAGGCGCGGTGGCGGGACGGCCGATGTGCCTGACATCAGGCCCGGCCAGTCGATCACTGCCTTCTACGAAGTCGTTCCGGCTTCAGAAAGCCCGGTTTCGCAAAGGCTGCTGACCGTGACGGTCCGTTACCGCATGCCGGACGGAGGCGCGAGCCGGTCGCTGGAATTTCCGCTCGTCGACAAAGGGGCGGCGTTCGCAGACGCAAGCCGCGATTTCAAATTCGCGGCGGCGGTGGCGGAGTTTGGCCTTGTGCTGCGCGACTCACCGTACAAGGCGGGCGCCAGTATGGCGGATGTGCTTCATTGGGCGGAACAGGCCGCCGGCGCCGATCCGGACGGACACCGCGGTGAGTTCATCGCACTTGTGAAACGCGCCGGGACCGTCCTGGCGTCGCAAGGGTAGTGCGGGTTTACTTGAACCATGATCGGGAGCGTAAATGCAGCCACAAGGAGCGGAAGATTTAAATTTAACTGCGGAATCCACAATCACCCTAAATTCTGCAGTCGCGGCGAGATCCGCTCGCTCACGCTCGCGGCTACGAGGAACTGAGGCCGCAACTGCGGAATTTAGGTTCATCNNGTACCAGTGGCTTTGGGAGCCGCTGGAAGAGGATCCAACGTTCTTTTTGCGGCCGATGTTCGGCGGCAAGAGCGTCTATCTCGACGGCAGGTTGATGCTGTATTTCGCCGCCGGCGAAGAGCCATGGCGCGGCGTGCTGGTCTGCACAGACCGGGTTCATCACGCTGCGTTGCTTGTCGAGTTTCCAGAGTTGTCGCCGCACCCGGTCCTGTCGAAATGGCTGTATCTTCCTGAGAGTTCGGATCGTTTCGAGCCGGTCGCGGAGCGTCTGGTGACGCTGGCGCGGCGCCGCGATACCCGCCTGGGCGTGAACCCGCGGCCGAAGAGGAGAAGAAAATAGCCCGGATTCTCCAGACCGCGGCCGAATCTGCCTGCACGGCGCATGCTGGAAACGTGACGCCCCGTTGCATACCCGGATGGTATGACGCGAACCAAGTATCCGGTCCGCGCACAAGGCGCGACCCTACGATGTGGTCCGCCGGCAAGCGGCGATCCTGCATCAACGGGATGACTGCTTCCGGCGACGACGGCCCAGGAGCACAACCGCC
>PMKA01000376.1 GCA_003157575.1 Opitutia bacterium | reverse complement strand
CCGTCCGTCTTCACGATCAGGCTGTGTTCATAGCCTGCGGCGACCGCCTGAACCCCGCAAGGGAGAATCTGCACGGGAGAGTTGCGCTGCGTCGCCGTTCCATCGCCGAGCTGGCCGCTACCATTGTCGCCCATGGCCCACAGGCTGCCGTCCGTCTTCACGATCAGGCTGAAACCATGGCCCGCGGCGACCGCCTTGACGTTCGTTGCAACTTGGCCTGGACGCTGGCGTGGAGTCAACACGTTGTCGCCCAATTGCCCATTTTCATCCGAACCGAACGCCCACACTTCTTGGAGCGCCGCGCCTGCCGCCCGTTGCGTGAGCGTGTGCGTCGCCCCGTCTATTTGGATCGTCGCGGTGCGGTCCGCCCCGGTCGTATTCGCCGCCGCGGTCACCAGAATATTGCCATCCGCTGATCCGCTCGTTCGCGACAGCGTCACCCACGTGGCATTTGTGGTCGCCGTCCAATCCACGGCCGAGTTCACCAGAATCTGGTACGGCACCTGTTCGGCGCCCACCACCTGGCTCGCGGGCGTAATCGTGGTCTGGGCAAATACTGATGCGCAGAGCACCAATCCGGCAACGCCGACAAAGAAACGTACTGCGGTTTTCATGTTGAGAATGTTATCTTTCTTCCGACTTCCGCCTCAGCGGGCCAAGGAACAATGCGATCCGAGACGTTGCGCCTTCATGAATAGATTAGATCCAATGAGTTAGAAAGCGGCGCTGCGCCGACACCAGCGCTCATGGGGTGTCCGGTCAAGAATATTCTCCCTATGATCGCAGGTGTGACCATCCACCTGCTCTCCGAGCGCCTGCGCCAACTGCGGCTCCGTCACGGCCTGACACAGGAGCAGTTCGCCGAAGCGGCCGGCATCGGCTACAAGTTCTACCAGCAGATCGAATCGGGACGGAAGAAACAGCTCTGGCTCGAAACGTTGGATCGCCTCGCAGCAGGATTCGGCCTGGAGGCCTGGCAACTGCTTGGATCGGAGCTGCCTGCGGAATCGAAAGTGGTCATGCGGCCAGCGACAAAGAACGGGCGCACCAGCGGAACTGGGCCGGCAACCGCACAAGAGCTCCCAGTTCAATCGGCGGATCAGAAACTTGCCGTGGCCGAGCCGCCCAAAGACAAATATTCCATCAGGCGCCGCGCGTCACGAAGACGGAAATCCAAAGGTTAAATTTAGGTTACAGCCCCCCGCCGATCGCTGCCAGAACCTCGGATGCCAACGATTCGACATCTGCGTAATCTGCGGTTCAGTTCAATTCCAATCCATCTTAACCGNNGGATAGTCGCAGATCCAAAGCCATGGATACCCGCATAGTGAACACATCGGGGATCAGGCCTCACTATCGCCCTTGACGGCGACCAGCGCCCTCTTTCGAAGAAAAGGGTGCGGCATAACACCGTTCGACTTGCCCCGACAAGGCCGGAGCTGGCGTTGGCAGCTAAAGAGGGAGGTGGCTTCAGGCAAAGTTGATGTTCTGGGCCAGGCCGGTTTCCCCGGCACGTTGGAACAGGCTCAGCACCTTGCTGCATTCAGCCTGCCGCGTGCGGCGGCGGATCAGGATGATCAAACCCGGATGCACCGGATGCTCGGCCGCAAGTGCGAGATAATCGTTGCGATTACATGTGATCGTGATCATCCGGTGCGCCCGGGCGTAGGCAAACGCCTCTTCGTCGGGTGCCGTGATCGGTAGGGCTTCGCGCAAAACCATCGCCGAGTGTCCCAGATGACGCAGCAAAAGCGCGACCTCCTCGGGCACGTCTTGGTCGAGGAAGAACGTCATGCCGGCCCCTCGCTCATTTGCTCGGCGACGAAAGCGTCAATTTCGACGCGGTGATCCTCGTAGTAAGCCAGGCATTCGTAAACCTGCGAACGCATCACGCCGGGGAAACTGCGGCAGACCTCGTCGATGCTTGCGCCGTTGACGATCAAACCCACGACATCATGCACCCCGATGCGAGTGCCTTCGATGATGGTGCGTCCGGAACGGACTCCGGGAAGATTGGTCAGATAACGATAAGCGGTAGCGGGCATGGATGATATCATGGTGAAGAAGTCGATTTCCGCAATGCCAGAGACGGCAGGAGCATAGCCGCCGCGTGGACTTCCTGGATGGCTGTGACTTCGTCAGCCCGGAGCGCGCGCTGCCTGGCCTTGCTTGGATGGCGGTGTGGCCACGGTGAAAGGTGAGACATGCCCCCTGGCATCGGCCCGAAACGTTGGATCTCCTGGCAGCGGGATTCGGCCTGGAGGCCTGGCAACTGCTTGGGTCGGAGCTGCCTGCGGAATCGAAAGTGGTGGTTTCGCGGACTGCGACACAGGCGCGTCTCCGGAAGCCGGGACAGGCAACCGCAATCGAATCCGGCGCAGAATCGCCGAAGCGGGAACTCGCGGTGGCCGAGCCGCCGAAGGACATGTATTCGGTTAGGCGCCGTGCGTCACGAAAAGGGAAAAGCAAAGGTTAAATTCAGGTTACGGCCTCTGCCGGTTGCTGCCAGAACCTCGGACGCCAACGATTCGACATCTGCGAAATCTGCCTTCAATTCCAATCCATCTTAACCGCAGATAACTCGGATAGTCGCAGATCCAAAGCCATCGCTACCTGAACATTACCGGGCTCAAGACCGCTCTGCTCCTGAACTTCAAATACAACAAACTCGGCATCAAACGCGTATCCCGATCAACCTGATGGATTGCGACGGTTTCGTGCATCTGCGTCATCTGCGTAATCTGCGGTTCAGTTCAATTCCAATCCGTCTTAACCGCAGATAACTCGGATAGTCGCAGATCCAAAGCCATGGATACCCGCATAGTGAACACATCGGGAATCGGGCCTCACCATCACCCTTGACGGCGACCAGCGCCCTCTTTCGAAGGAAAGGGTGCGGCATAACCCCGTTCGAATTTTCTGAACCAAGCCCTCCGCCCCATCCTGTTCAAGGTGATTCTGGATGCTTGCGTTCGGGTCAAATCCTAATGCAATTTTGCGGAAGTGGCAGCCGACAGGACACAGTCCGTAATCGCCCCCCTGCCCGAAAGGCTCAAAGCCTACGGTTGCGGTACAGTCGTCACTCTAAATCAACCGCTCAATTCGCCCGAGCAGCTCGATTATCTTGATTTGCTCCCCCGCAGCGGCACGGCGGCTGCAAAGACGAAATTGCTCTCCGCAGTCGCCGAGGATCAGGGAACTGCATTGCTGTATATGATCGAGGCGGACGAAGAACACCAGGTGCCACCTGCCGATCTCGCGAAAATCCAACAATCCCTGGCTAACCGCAGCGATCCTGCCTGGCTGGCCGTCTGCTCGCCTGGATCGCTTGCGATTTATCCAATCGGATTCCGCACAGACCGTATCGCCCGACCAATTAGGACCATCCACGCCAACAGTTCCGACGCCCCGCTCTTTTTCCAGAGTTTGGTGCACGGCACTTTCTCAGACGGTGGGTCGTCGAAAGGCGCTGACTATGTTTCCCAAGAGATATTCCGGCTGCTTACGCAAACGACACGAGCGTTTGTTCCGCAGCGGAAACTGGCACCGCTCGACATCCTTTCGATGGCCGGCCGTGCGCTGTTCTTCCGCTTCCTTATTGACCGTCAAATCATTCGGCCCGAGGAAAGATCTGAGATCTGCCCGGCAGCTCAAAGCGGCAATCTGAAAGATGTCTTCTCCTCCGCGGAGAAGGCTGCCCAGACCTCCGCATGGCTGGACGAGACGTTCAATGGCGACTTCCTTCCGCTCATCGACGACACGATCCCCGCCAACGACCGCCCGGCCCGCTACCTTCAGTTTTATCGTGAGGTCGCCACGAAGACCGAGGGAAAGATCTTTGCTCATCTCCATGCGATCCTCAACGGCTGGCACTCCGCCGGCAACGGTCACCAAACCGAATTGGAGCTCGACTGGAGTGACTTCGATTTCGCGCACATACCGGTCGGTGTGTTGAGCCAGGTCTATGAGAACTTCAGCCATCTCGTGGACGAGCAGAGCGCCAGCGCAACGAGCGTTCACTACACGCCTCGACTCATCGCGGACCTGATGGTCAACCAGACCTTCGGTGCCACAGCTGCCGCGCACAGGGCCGACTCCAAGGTGCTCGATCCCGCCTGCGGTGCGGGCGTCTTCCTTGTACTGGCCTTCCGCCGGCTCGTCGGTGAGCGGTGGCAAAGCGACGGTGTCCGCCCCGACACCAGGACAATTCAGCACATTCTCTACCAGCAACTCCGAGGCTTTGATCTGAGCGAGGCCGCCCTGCGGCTCGCGGCTCTTTCGCTTTATATCACCGCCATCGAGCTCAACGGCACGCAACGTCCTCCAAAGGCGCTCAAATTTCCCGCAAATCTCCGCGAGCGGGTGCTTTTCAACGTCGCCGGAACGACTCACCAAAGCAGCGGCTTCTCCCTCGGAAGTCTCGGCCCTCGCGCGCCGGTTGATCAGGACGGAACATTTGACATCGTCATCGGAAATCCGCCCTGGACGCACCTGCGCGAGGCAGAGCCGGAGAACGCAACTGCCGCCGAGCCACAGCCCAAACGTTCCGCGACTGCCGCACACAACGATGCCTTCACCGAGATCGGCCGCCGTGTGCTGCGCGCCCGGGGCTTCACCGACCTCGCCGAAGCCTATGAGAACCCGGACAAGAACCCCGACCTGCCGTTTCTCTGGCGCGCAACTGAGTGGGCAAAGCCTGGCGGACTGATCGCTTTTGCGCTGCCCGCGCACATCTTTGGCCGGACGAGCGGCGTGGGATTTCGGACATGGCAGGCGATTCTCCGCAGCATCCATCTCACAGGCCTGATAAACGGCGCGGACCTGCGCTGGTCGTCTGTCTGGAAAGGAACCAAAGCCCCCTTCTGCCTGCTCTTCGCCAGAAACGCTGTGCCTCCGAAAAATCATCGCTTCTACTTCTCGGCGCCGGTCAACGACCCAGGACCGAATAAGTTGGGCCGCTTCCGCATCGACTACGAAGCCACCCAGCCAATCAGCGTGGAGCGCATTGAACATCAACCGTGGATACTGAAGACCCTGTCCCTCGGGAACTGGCGCGATGTCGAGGTGATGGAGTCGATTCTGGCAGCCTTTCCACAAACGCTGGAGCAAGTGTGGACGGAGTGGAATCCGTCCGGAGAAAAGACCGGGCAAGGTTATAACTTGTCACCGCGACTGAAACCGAAGCTTGCTCCTTGGCTTGGAACACTGCCCGACTTCGAGGTTGAAGCCGATGGATTCTCCATCCCATACGACGACCTGAAGACATTCAGGGAGAATCACGGGCGTTCCTCTGCGCACAAGACGCGCACAGTGGCCCTCTATCAGCCGCCGCTTGTGATCATCCCTCAATCCCCGGGCGATGATCGTGAAACCGCCCGCGCCTTTGTCTCCACCAAGCCACTTGCCTTTTCGCAGAGCAATTACGGTTGCTCCTGTGCAGGCCATCCTGAAGCCAAATCGCTTGCAGCATTGTTGTATCTTCTGCCGCATTCGACGCTGTTCTCCTATTTCTGCCTGATGACGAGCCGGCGTACCGGCTTCGATCGTCAGACGTTCAACAAAGAAGAGTTCGACGCCCTGCCATTCCCTGAGGTCGCGACGCTATCGGCCTCAACGAAAACAGCTTTGCAAATACTCGCGCACCGGCTGGAGCACGATGTCTGCAAACCATGGGAAGAAATCGACACACTGATCTTCGACCTCTACCGGCTCGATGACGACGCACGGCAAACGATCCGTGATACCTTGTTCTCCGCCGCCGCCTACCGCCGGCAAGGACGCGAGGCGCTGGAGCGCACGACCCACACAAGCCGCGAACCTTTTCTTCGGACCTTGCAGACGTTGCTCGAGCCTTACTTCGAAGTCTGCGGCAAGCAGGTTGTCGTCCAGGAGCCGCCAACCCAACCCGACGAGTGGGAGCAGCCGTGGCATTTCGTGACCATTGCGCGCTCCGGCGAGGACATCCTGGTCAACGCCGCCTTGCTGCGCCGCGCAATGCAAGAGGCCAATCGCACCGCAGCCAGTCGGATTGTCATCAACGCCCCGGGCGGCAAGGGATTGCTGCTCGGACTGCTCAATCAAAAGCGCTGGTGGACCATTTCGCGAGCCCACCTATGTGGACAGCACTTGTTGCGCGAGCATCTCAGCGTCTTCGGTCTGTCCACCGCGGCGTGATGAGTGCGGATGCCGATAGTCTTTTCGCTCTGGGTCTGCCACCGGAGGACTACCATTTCCCTCATCCGAAAATTGAGCTGCCGATCATCCTGATAGTCCGGCGCGCACTGGTCGAAGCATTCGTCCGATTGCGCGAGCACTGCCGACTGGCCGGCCGCGATCTTGCTGCGACAAAGGAAAATGACATCACGCGCGCGCTGCTTGGCGTCCTGGAGAACGACCTCCGGCAGAAGGGCGCAGTCGCTGGCTTCAACAAGACCCTCTTCGAGGAGGTCACCCGCCAGCGGGAGGTGGAGAATTACGACTTCACAAAGGTCGAGAAGAAACCCGACATGGTCTTCAAACTGCGCTCCGACGAAGAGGCAGCGCGGGTCCTCAGCACTCAGCACGCGCTGTTTGTCGAGTGCAAGCCGGTCGATGCCAACCATCCGGCAGGAGGTGACTATTGTGACGCCGGGCTGCGCCGTTTTGTCGATGGCGACTATGCCTGGGCCATGCAGGACGCGCTCATGATCGGCTATGTGAGGGACGGACGCACCATTGCCGGCCACCTTGTGCCAGCGTTGCAGCAACGGCCCGAGCTTGAGACCGTTTCGCTACCGAAACCAGTGGATGCATCATCCGCCACTGCCGATTCCGCCACGGAAGCCTTGCACACCAGCTCTCATCGGCGCCCCTTCCGATGGCCAGACGGCAAAGGGTCGGCCTGCGCGATCACCATCTATCATTCCTGGCATCTGTGTTGAGCTCTCCAGAGAGAGTTGCCAAAGTGCAATGGCGAGGTCGGTGCCGCCCTTTGGCCAAGAACGTGTAGAATGAACGTTCCAGAAGCACGGCCTGTACGGGTTTCTGGTCGGACGAAGAACGAACACACTCCTATTTCCGCTTCGGTAAGAGGCGGTCGCGCGCGTACGGAAGCGGCCGATGCTCCGGCAGGCTCACCCCGGGGAACATCTCTGCCCGCTCCGCCCAAATCGCGTATTTTTGTCCCAAGCTGCTGGCGCCGGGTTTCGGGCCCGACGCAGCTGCTGTTCCTGCCGTTGGATTTGTCGTCTTCAATTTTCATGGGATGTGGTCACCGTCAACTCGGCGTTCGGCCGGATGGTTGACCTTGGCATCGTCGAGGAAAAGAGCGGGGGCGCGCGCAACCGTGCCTTCGCGTACAAAGACTGCCTAACCATACCACGTGAGGGCACGGAACCATTGTGAGTCATGAGGCAACCGGATTGATCGGCGCTCAATCCCACCCCCGCGCGAGCCGCTCGCGTAGTTCGCCGATGATCCGATCCGTCTCCGCCGCGAGCGCTGCGATTTCGCGCCGAACCTCCGCCAACCAGGCTGGTTCGGTCAACGCCTGTTCCGCACAAACTTCAGCGGCGAGCTGTGCATCGTTGAGATAACCCGCCGCACGCTTTAGGCGCGCGATCGTGTGCCCGCAAAACCGTGCCGGCGGTGGATAGTCCTTCACATGGAGGGCGCCGGCGAGTTTCGCGGCTGTCTGCATGACCGTTGTCACGAGCTCCGCGACCGGATGTTCCGAGCTGGCCTCGTCCGGCACCCAGCCATGGTTGTCGACGTCCTTGTGCAGCCGCACCGAGAATTCAAAAGCGCGCTCGGCCAGCGGATGTTTTCGACGCGCTTCCGCCAGCGCTCCCGGATCGTTGACCGCTTCCTCGGCCACCGCCTTGCCGGGTCGCTCCATGAATTAGCGCTTTCACCACATCTGCGAACATCTGAGCTGTCTGCGGTCAAAGGAGATAGGGATCGAAGGGGCCGGAATTGAACCGCAGATATCGCAGAGAGCGCAGATGGTGTGGAGCAAGGCGACGGTTTGATTGGAACCCAGAAAATTAGGGTTCAATATCTGCGTTTATCTGCGCCATCTGCGGTAAAAAGGCACGATACCCTTGCTGGTTATCGCGGCTTCTTGTGAGCTTCTTGCGGCCAACCGGGTCGAGGATCGGGATCGAACCCAAGCCTCAGGGTCCCAAGCAAAGTCGAGGGAGAGCTGCGCCCTCCAATGCGGATTGTTTGCTGGGGACGCGACAATGGCGGCGCGACTCGATGAGAAATCCCAATTGGTCATCCCCGTGAGTCGTTCTTCCCGGGCTCCCCCCGGTGCCGCGCCTGGCGGCGGGTGGTGCGGACGGAGGCCGCCCGCCGGTCGGAAATGGCGGCAATGGCGTCGGCCGGCAGATGCGCCTTCACCATCGCGGGAAGCTCCTCGTGCCCGGAGCGCTGCGCGTCTTGAAAAAGCGCGGCCGCAACGGACTCCGCCGGCCGGCCGCGTTCCTGGGTAAGCCAGATGAAAACCTGCTCGATCAACTGCGGCAGTCCGATGCCATGGCGCCGGCCTTCGCGGGCGAAGAGCCAGTCGCTGAACCGCATGAACTCCGCAAACGGCGAACCTCCGTCGCTCCAGAATTCCGGCAGCGCGGTGACAAAGCGTCCGCTGTTGCCGATGAGATCCCAGTAGCGAGCAAACCGGCCCAGCCGCTGCATCGCCGCAAAATCAATCTGCCGGTTCTTTAAAAGCTCGTAGGGCGGCGATGGCGAGTAAACCATCTCCCATTCCGCGTCATGCCGCCCGATCGGGGTTCCTCGAAGCCGCTTGAGAATTCCAAGCTGGATCTCCTGCGGCCCGAGCGCCACGAGACGGTCGAAACCGGCGCCGAAGCCCTCCAGCGTCTCGCCCGGCAGCCCGGCAATGAGATCCGCGTGAACATGCACCCCGGTCTGTTCCCGGAGATAACGGAAGTTCTCCTCGAGCCGGCCGAAATCCTGCCGCCGGTGGATCGCCGCCGCCACCTCGGGATTGAATGTCTGGACGCCAACTTCGAACTGCAGCGTCCCGGGCGGAAAACGTGCGATCGATTCCCGCAGCTCCGCCGGCAGGCGGTCGGGGATCATCTCGAAATGCAAAAACAGTCTGGGCTGAATCCGCGCGAGAAAGAACTCCATTATCCGCCGGCTCGTCTCGAGGTGCAGATTGAACGTGCGGTCGACGAATTTGAAATGCCGCACGCCCAGCGCCAGCAGGCGGTCCATCGCCGCCAGAAACGCCTCCGGCGGAAAGGCGCGGACCGGAACATCGAGCGAGGACAGGCAGAATTCGCATTCGAACGGACAACCGCGCGAGGCCTCCACGTAGATCATCCGGTGCGCAATGTCCTCGGCGGTGAATTCGTCATACGGCAACGCCAGCTGCGCCAGATCCGGCGGTGCGGCCGGGATTATCTTCTCAGCCGGCGGATGGCCCGCAAGGATCTGGCGGCAAACCTCCGGGAAAACCCCATCGGCCTCGCCGGTGACGACGTGGTCCGCCAGCCGCACGATTTCCTGTTGTTCAAACTCGTAGCTGACCTCCGGACCGCCGAGCACGATCGTCAGTTCCGGCCGCAGCCGTTTCAGGACGGCGACCAGCTCGGTCGTGGGCGCCACGTTCCAGACATAGACTCCGAGGCCGAGGATCCGCGGCTGCAACGCCAGCAGCTCCTCCGCAATCTCCTGAGGGCGCTGTCCGATCGTGAACTCAGCCAATGCCGATCGCGCGCGCAGCTCGCCCAGGTTCGCGCGCAGGCAGCGCAGCCCGAACGAGGCGTGAATGTAGCGAGCATTGAGCGTGGCGAGTACAATCTCCGGCATTGCGGCCACAAACTATCCTCCCCCGTCGCGATGCAAAGCGGCAAAATCCGCCGATTTGCTCGCGGGCCGCCGTGCAGTTGATCACACCGTCATTAATGGCCTCCTCGGGATTGTCTTCCCGGTCCTCCGCTCCCACTCTTCGGGCATGCCCCGTCCGCCCGAATCGTTCCACACACCAAGGCTGTTCGCCCGCAAGCCGCAGGCGGCCGACGCGGAGGCCGTGCTCGCAGCGTATGCGGGCGACCCCGAAGTCACGAGGTATCTCTCCTGGCGAAATTACACGGACGTTGCCCCCCTCAGGGAATTCCTGCGCGGCGTGGCCCAAACCTGGGAGTCGGACGAAGGCCGGCACTATGCCTGGCTGCTTTTCCGGCGCGAGATCGAGACGCCGATCGGATCGATCGGGATCAACTTTGACGGCCATGGCGCGATGCTAGGATACGTGCTCGGCCGGGCGAACTGGGGCCAGGGCTTCATGACAGAGGCGCTGAGTTATGTCGTCGCCTGGACGATGGCGCAACCGGCGCTCTTCCGCGCCTGGGCCTTCTGCGATGCCGAGAATCTCGCATCGGCGCGCGTGATGGAGAAGGCCGGTCTCGTGCGCGAGGGCCTGCTTCGCCGGTGGCACGTCTGCCCGACGATCGGCCCCGCGCCCCGCGACTGCCTCGTCTACGCCAAAGTGCGTTGAGACCGGCGACAGCCCCAGCCCGCATATCCAGTTGCTGTCGCCGTCACGGAAGCCGCTGGTCAAGAAATGACCGAAGCGACGGCAAAAACTGTGAAATCTGCCGGCTGAGCTTCGGGGCCTTCCGGGTTTTCGTCCAACCGCCCGACGGCTTCGCGTTCTTGGGAATACGATGAATTCTCTTGAAGTTGGCCCGACTCCTGCTTTATGAACCGGCACCCACAACCCCTGACCTTCCGCCTATCTAACATCCTATCATGAACATAAGAACACTCCTAACACTTGGTTCCGCAATGGCCCTGTTTGTTGCCTCGGCTCGGGCTGACGGCACTTCCGTGGTCGTCACTCCTTCCGCCGTCAGCCAATATATGTTCCGTGGCTCCCGTCTCGGTGGCCCGTCATTTCAGCCGTCAGTGGAGGTCGATTCCGGAAACCTCGCGGTTGGTGTCTGGGCGAACACTCCGATCTCCGACAAGGTCCCCGGGCAGTCCGACCCTGAGGTCGATCCTTACGGTTCATACACCTTCAGTGTGAACGATACGTTCAGCATCGTTCCGGGCTTTACGTGGTACAACTACCCGAACGCTAATACGGACAATGGGTTCTACAAATCCACCTTCGAGCCCAATATCGCCATCAACTATACCCTCGACGGCGTGAAACTCACGCCCAAGTACTACTATGACGTCGTGCTCAAGGGTCCGACCTATGAGCTCACAGCCGCCTACACGATTCCGCTGAAGGAAGCCAACACCGAGCTCGATTTCACGGCGACCGCCGGCACGTACATCATCAGAGACGCTGCCAAGGGGGCGGATCCGAGGGTGAAGAACTGGGGCGATTATTATCTTATCGGCGTTTCCGCCCCGTTCGCGCTGACCAAGGAGTCGAAACTGATCGTCGGTTTCGCGTACACGAAAGGCTCGGGAAATTACTTCAAGCAGGGGAGTTTCCCCAAGATTGAGAACACCTCCGCGGTCGGCCGCGGCGTCGTGACCCTGAGCTACGTTTACACGTTCTGATCCACTGGTACTGCTTGTCAGTCGATCGCCATCCGCCGGCCCGCGCCTCACCGCGCGGGCCGTTTTGTTTCCCGGGCTTCCGAACGGCGGGTCTCCTGCCGAGGGCCTCCGAATCGACCCGATATCCGACCACGGGAACCAGGATTAATGCGATTCCGCGGAACATTTTCCCGGATATACCGACTTTACATGGATTCAGCTCACAGTACGCTGCGTCCCTCAGCATTGCCGCCTCTTGGTTGCCGTTTTATTGCCGTCGTCTCATGAAACTGATCCTCCGCGCGATTCTTCTCTGCTCCCTGTTTGCCCTCCCGGGTTTGCCGGCCTTCGCCGACGGTACCACCGTGAACGGCACCTTCGTCAGCCAGTACATGTTTCGCGGCGCCCGCTTGGGGGGACCATCGTTCCAGCCGTCGGTGGAACTTGATTCCGGCAACTTCTCCTATGGCATCTGGGCCAATAAACCGCTCTACGACAGGGTTTCCGGACAGTCCGATCCTGAGATTGATCCTTGGGCCACCTACACCTGGAAGGTCGGCGGCTCGGATTCCTTCAACATCGCCCCGGGATTCACTTTCTACGATTACCCGAAGGCAGACAAGACGCAGGGATTCTACAAATCGACATTCGAGCCCAATATCGCCCTCAACTACACTTTCAGGAATGGCGTGAGACTCACCCCGAAGCTCTACTACGACATGACGCAAAAGGGCCTGACGTACGAGTTCACGGCCACCGGGGCGACTCCGCTGAAAACCCTTGGCACCGAACTCGACTGGACGGCGATGGGCGGCACCTTCACGACGAAAGACTACTTCAACGGCGCCATCCCCGCGGAGAAGAATTCGGGCAACTATTACCTTGTCGGCGTCAAAGCTCCCTATGCGATCAAGGATTCGACGCTGACCCTCGGAGTCGCCTACACGAAGGGCTCGGATAACACGATTGAGCATGCGAATTTCCCGACGATCGACAACCCGGACGCCGCTGGTCGCACGGTCATAACCCTGAGCTTCGGGCACACATTCTGACCACCCGCCTGCAAGATTTTTTGCAGCCCCTGCTTCGCGGCCCGCGTTTCCCCACGCGGGCCTTTTCATTTCCCCGAAGGAGAACCTGCGGCGGGCGGCGGATCCGCCTCAGCCGAGCCCGGATGTTGGGCCGCAGCTTGTCGGCGGGCCGTTTCTCCGATCGGCTGTGGCCCGGCGATCCTCCTTCGCCA
>PMKA01000227.1 GCA_003157575.1 Opitutia bacterium | reverse complement strand
CGCACCACTTCATGCTCTACGACTTTTGCAGAATCCATAAGAGCTCGAGAGTCACACCAGCGACGGAAGCCGGGGTGGCGGATCACATCGGGGAATTCCGGAAGGTTGTCCTCTGATGGATTACATCGCGATAAAGACAACGTGATTTGGCTGCCTTTTTTGAAAATATTTTACAACAGTTTTACAATAGTGTGCAACTGCCGGCTTGGTTCGGGCGTCTTGTGGTCGTTAATCTGCTTGCACCCCTTGACGCGGGTGCTACTCACGAGCACCTTCAGCTCTTATCAACCGAAGCACAGCCGACAGCGTTATGAACCAGCATCAGCATGATCCAAAGTCGACTACTGGCGCCTGTATTGGGACGCAATTGAGGGCTCGTGCAAATGCTCTTACTGACAGTCAACGAGAGGCCTTGAGGCAAAAGGGGATGCAGTTGATTTACGGTACCCCCGATGTCCGACAAGTCCACACGCATCGCCGTTGACGCTGATTTTCTGCTAGATTTAGCCGCGCAGCAGCCAGATTGCTGGAAATCGGTTGAGACGATTAGGTCCCGACCACCGGTTCCGCTGTTTTGTGTTTTGCCGACGGTCATCGATGAGCTGACGCTTTTATGCGCTGATCCAACGCTAANNCAAAGGACCATCACGAGCTGGCTGAATTGACTCTGCGCTCCCTGCGAGGGACATGGAAGTTCCAGCCCGCCGATTTCGTTCCGGTGGGCCACGGGATAGTCGAACAGATTGCTGACAAGATTCGGTCCCAAAACCTAATGCCCGAGGAAGAGAAGAACGGGTCGTATATTTTAGCAGAGTCTGCGTTGTTTGACTGCGCGATGCTCATTACGTATAATCGATATTTACTGGATGTAGATCCTATCAAGTTGAAACTGCTCCTGAGATCGTGCGAGGTGTGTTGTCCGGTGATCGTTTCTCCATGGAGTGTCTTGAGATATTTCTGAGCGTTCTCGGCTGGCCTACAGTTCAGCAGCTAAGCGATCTGGGAGTTTGCCACTTGCACGCGGGAAAAGAGGGACTCCGCTGGTTGTAAAGTGTAATTGAATCAGTTCCCATTCCGGTCAACTGTACTGGCTGCATTCGTCCGCGACTGATGCTCCCGTCCGCCTCCGTCCGGGGGTAACCTGTCGCGCGAAGCGCCATGAAAACCTCCCTGCCCGCCCCCATTCCTGCCTCCGCAGCCGGCCGCGGCCCCGCGTTCGCGCGCGTCGCGGCCCCGGGCGGCCTCCAGCCCGCGGACCCCGCGCCGGCGGACTGCGCCTCCCGGCCGCTCTACGTCGAACTGGCGTCCTCCCTTCTCCGCCTCATCGAACAGGACACGCTGCGACCGGGGCACCGCGTGCCGTCGGTGCGGNNGGTGCGGCGCATGTCGCTCCAGCGGGGGGTGAGCATCTCGACCGTTCTGCAGGCCTACGCCGTGCTTGAAAACCGCGGCTACATCGAGGCCCGGCCGCAAAGCGGCTATTACGTCCGCCCCCACCTCCTGCTCACCGCGCCGCAGCCGCGCATCGCGCGGCCCATGGCGCGGCCCGCCTACGTGGGCGCGAGCGACCTGGCCGCGCGCGTCCGGGAGCTCGCGCTGGACGCTGACTATGTTCCGTTTGCCACCGCCTGTCCGCACCCGTCGCTGTTCCCCACCCGGAAGCTCGCGCGACTGCTTTCGTCCGTCACCCGGAGCGATCCCATGATCGTCGGCAGATACACCATGAGCTGGGCCCATGAGTCGCTGTCCCGCGAGATCGCGCGCCGCTATCTTCTCGCCGGCGCGCCGATCGACCACCGCGAGCTGGTCGTCACCGTCGGCTGCACCGAGGCCGTCAATCTCTGCCTGCGCGCCGTCACGCGCCCGGGAGACATCGTCGCGCTCGAGACGCCCGCCTACTTCGGTTTTCTCGACATCATCCAGAGCCTGAACCTCAAGGCGCTGGAAATCCCCACCGATCCCCGCGAGGGAATCTGCCTGGACGCCCTGGGCTCCGCCCTCGAGCAGAACGACATCAAGGTCGTCCTGGTCATGCCGAGCTTCCAGAATCCGCTCGGCTCCTGCATGCCGGACGCGAAGAAGGAACGCCTGTACCGCCTCCTCGCCGACCATGGCGTACCCGCGATTGAGGACGACATCTACGGCGACCTGCAGTTCTTCGAACGCCGGCCGAGGCCCCTGAAGGCATGGGACACCGAGGGGCTCGTCATGCTCTGCTCCTCCTTCGGCAAGACGCTGGCCCCCGGCTTCCGGATCGGCTGGGCGGCACCGGGGCGCCAGTTCGAACGCGTGCGCCAGCTGAAATTCACGAACACGATCAGCACCCCCATGCTGCTGCAAAAGGTCACCACGGATTTCCTGCGCGACGGCGGCTACGATCATCACCTGCGTTCGATCCGCCACGCCTACCAGAACCTCATGCACCTCTTTTCACAGGCCATCGTCCGCCATTTTCCCGAGGGCACGCGCTTCAGCCGCCCCCAGGGAAGCATGCTCCTGTGGCTGGAACTTCCCGCCGGCGTCGACACGCTGAAACTCCATGCCGACGCGCTCCGCCATCGCATCAACATCGCCCCGGGGCCGCTGTTCTCCGTCAAGGATCGCTACCGCAACTGTCTCCGCATGAATTGCGCCCTGCCCTGGACAGACGAGGTCGACGCGGCGCTGAAAACCGTGGGCGACCTGGCGAAAATGCAATTGTAGGCGCCTGATTCTCGGCGAGCCGATCACGGGGCGGACGCTCGTCGCAGCGGCGGTCATCATCTCCTCTGTCGCCGTCATCTCCACAACCCGGCGGAGTTGCCCTCCGACAAAATCCACCTAGACTCATCCGATCGAACATGAAGGAACCAACAGGACCTGATGCTCAGTGCCCCGAAACCCATGGTTCTGGCGGTCCGCAGACTGATCTCCGCAGCAGGACGGAGGCCCGCCTGAAGGAGCAGGAGGAGGGCGCGCCCGCGAACGCCGGAGAGGCCGGCCTTCTGCACGAACTCAGGGTCCGCCTGATGGAGCTGGAAATCCAAAACGAGGAACTGCGGGCTTCGCGGGCCGAGATGGAGAGGCTGGGCCGCCGCAGCTGCGATCTCTTCGATTTCGCCCCCGTCGGCTATTTCTCGCTGGAACCGGACGGCGCGATCATCCAGGCGAACCGGGCCGGCGCGAGCCTGCTGTCCCTTGAGTCCGCCGCGCTGAAGGGTACCCTCTTCGGCGCATATGTCGCCGAGGCCGACCGGCCGGTTTTTGAATCCTTCCTGAAGCAGACATTTGCGACGGAGGACAGGCAGACCTGCGCGGTGGCGATGGCGGGAAAAGACGGCCCCGGTGTGTTTGTGCAGATCGTGGCCGCGCTGTCGCCCGACAAGCGGGAATGCCGCGCGGTGGTCGAGGACGTCACCGCCCACCGGCGGATGGAGGAGGCGCTGCGGCATGAGCAGGTCCTTTTCCGGAGCCTGGCGGGCGCGATTCCCGACGACATCTACTTCAAGGACCGGCAGAGTCGTTTTATCCGCATCAACGACACGCTGGCGAAACTCTTCGGACTGCGCGATCCCGCGCAGGCGATCGGCAGGACGGACTTCGATTTCTTCACCGAGGAGCACGCCCGGCAGGCGTTCGATGACGAGCAACGCATCATGAGCACGGGTTCAACGCTTGTCGGCATCGAGGAGAAGGAGACCTGGCCCGACGGGCACGTGACGTGGGCGTCGACCACAAAGGTTCCCCTGCGCGATGCCAGGGGCAACATCACCGGCATGGTCGGAATCTCGCGCGACATCACCGAGCAGAAGCGGATGGGGGAGGCGCTGGCGGAACAGGCGGAGACCTACCGGGCGCTGTTCAGCACCGCCTTCGACGGCGTCATCGAGGCGGACGAACACCTGCACATCGTGGACGCGAACCGCGTGTACTGCCGGCTGCTCGGCTACACGCGGATGGAGCTGCTGGGCCGGCGGATCCATGACATCGAGGGAAACGAGACGCAGGAACAGGTGAAACATCATCTGCAGCAGATGCGGCGCGACGGCGGCGGCCGCTTCGAAACCCGGCATCGCGCCAAGGACGGCCGGCTGATCGATCTTGAATTCAACGTCACCTACATCCCCAACCGGGGCCGGTTCATTGCATTCTGCCAGGACCTGAGCGAACGCAAGCGGGCGGCCGAAGCGTCCCAAGACACGCCGGCAGACGCTCGTGCCGACAAGGGAAAACCGGCCTGACATGTTTCACAGTTTTTTCTTCGGAACCCTTTTGCGTTTATGGAGGGCGTGACGATGTTGACGCGTGAAAATCAGGACCGTAGCGGCTTCCAGGAAGGCCGCCCGGAGGTTCCCCCGGGTGCGGTCCGGAATTGTAGGGTGGATATGGGGTGCGGTGCTCCTCGGGCTGTTGATGTTCGCCCCGTCCGCCTCGCGCCAGGGTCTCGTCCCCTCCAGCGACAGCGCGTTCCTGGACGAGATTGAGCACCGGGCGTTGCGGTATTTCAGCGAGAACACGGACCCCGAGACAGGTTTGACCCGGGACCGGGCGCCTTCCGACGGTTCTCCGAGCCGTGCGCCGGCGAGCATCGCGGCCTCGGGATTTGCGCTGACCGCCTGGTGCGTGGGAGCCGACCGCGGCTGGCTCAACAAGGAGGTGGCGACCAAGCGTGCGCTTGCCCTGCTCCGGTTCGTCGACGGGTCCGTCGCGCAGGAACACGGCTGGATCTATCACTTCATCGGCATCCACTCGGGGGAGCGGGAGTGGCGGAGCGAGGCGTCGACGATCGACACTGCGCTGTTTCTCCAGGGTGCGCTCCTGGCGCGCGAATACCTCGGCAACCCGGAGGTGAGCGCACTGGTGGACAAAATCTACGAACGGATCGACTGGATCTGGGCGCTCAACGGCGGCAGGACGCTTTCCCATGGCTGGCAACCGGAAAAGGGATTTCTCGCCGACCGCTGGGACAGCTACAGCGAGCTGCTCGGGATGTACCTTCTCGGCATCGGCGCTCCGGCGAAATCCCTCCCTGCAGAGAGCTGGGGCGCGTGGCGGCGGGGACCGGTGACGGTTTTCGGCGCCCGCACGTACATCAACTCCCCGGCCCTGTTCACGCATCAATATTCACACGCGTGGTTCGATTTCCGCGGAACACACGATCAATACGCCGACTACTGGAAGAACTCGGTGGACGCGACGCTTGCCCAGCGCGAGTGGTGCGCCACGCTGTCGACCCGCTTCAACCGCTGGTCGACCGATCTCTGGGGAGTGACGGCGTCGGACAGCGCCCGGGGCTACGTGAATTGGGGCGGTCCGGAAGCATCCACGGATTCGCTTGACGGCACCGTGGTCCCCTGCGCGCCCGGCGGCTCGCTTCCGTTCGCCCCAAAGGAATGCCTGCGCGCCCTGCGGCGGATGCTGGAGGTCGGAGGCGCACGGGTCTGGGGCCGGTATGGTTTCGCCGACGCCTTCAATCCGCAGACCGGCTGGGTGTCGAATGACGTCATCGCGATCGATCTGGGCATCACGCTGGCGATGGTGGAGAACATGCGCACAGGTTTTTGCTGGAAGTACTTCATGCGGGCGCCTGAGACGCGGCGGGCGTTTGAGCTCGCAGGTTTCGAGCGCGAATCTCCGCGGAGCCCGTTCAACAGCCCCGTGCTCGCCAGGGCGGCCCTCGGAATGCTGAACCTCCAGACGTATTCCCACGCCTGGGATGAGTCGCTGGTAAAGACCTCCCGCGGATCCGTGCGCAACCGCAGGCCGGGCGCGGCGCCCTGCCCTCCCTTCGAGGGGTCGAATCCGGCACTGCCGCCTGGCAACCGCGGGGACCTGATCGCACCTGTGGAAGAGCCGAGGTTGCGGACAGGCCATCGCGCGACCGCGTGAGGCCGGAGTCGCTGCCTCCGGATTCGTTGCGGAGGTTTTTCAAATGCTCCGCGATTCCGAAGGGATCTTCTCCCTCCCGGCGCGCTCAGAGCAATCGCAGCGCACAGATCAGCGTGAACAATGACGCAGCGATAAGTGTGGGCGATGACCACACTCCGGGCATGAAGCGCCTCATGTACAAAGAGCCGCCGATGTGCCCCAGGCCGTTGCCAATCATGATCACCGAGAGCGGAACCGCCGCCAGCACGACCCCTCTGACTCCGCCAAAGGCCAGGGGACTCAGCAAAAACATGAGCAGGACCGCCGCCGCCAGTCCGGCGATCCAGACCCGGAAGGAGAACGTCGGCAGCGGAAGCCACGGGAAATGCCCGCGGATCTTCCGCACCGCCGGGTTATAAACCGACAGAAAGTCCGTGAGAGCCTCGTCAGCCACGTGGACCGCCAACGCGGTCGCCAATCCCAGCCAGGCGATGCCAAAGAGCGAAGTAGTGGTCATGACAATCCTATCGCCGAAATACCATGGCTGCGTGAAGAGCGCCGCAGACGGACGATGGGCTGGTCCCCAGGAGAACGTGAAGAGCGCCTCGACACAAATGACTATTCCGAGCGGAGCAACCGGGTGATGTCCACCTTGGACGCCCGCCGCGCCGGCACGGCGCACGCGAGGACGGACGTGATCAACAGCGTGCCCCCCACGGCCGCCAGCACCCACGGGTCCTGGGTCGAGGTTTCGAAGAGCAGGCTCCGCAGATAGCGGGTGAGCGCGAGCGTTCCACCGAGTCCGAGCGCGATGCCGATGAACGTCAGGAGCACGCCGCGCCGCAGAACCAGCTGCACCAGGTCGAGCCGCGTGGCGCCCATCGCCATGCGGACGCCAAACTCGCCCATACGGCGGTCCACGGTGTAGGCCAGCACAGAGAACATGCCGACGACAGTCAGCAGGAGAGCGATGCCGGCCAGGACCTTGAGGACGGAATTGGCCATGCGCTCCGCCCAGAGCTGATTGTCGCGCACCCCGGTCAGCGGACGGATTTCGGAGACGACGATCCGCGGATTGTACGTGTAAAGCGTGCGGCGGATCAGGCCTGCGAACGCCTCGTCGTAGTCGCGCGACAGCCGTACGATGAACGTGTTGAAGTTGGACGGTGCCCAGCCTTCCGGGCTGTAGATATAATACTCGGGCCCGTCGCGCAACGTGCTGTGGACGTCGCCGACCACACCGGCGACAACCCAGCCTTTCCAGTCTCCCGGCGGACCGGAGACGCCGCTCACGGGCCGGAGAAACTGGCCGACGGGATCTTTGCCGGGCCAACACGCGCGGGCGAAAGCCTCGTTGACCAGGACTTCGTTGCCCATCGTCTGCTTCAGCCATTGGCCGCGTTTCAGCTTCAGGCCGGAGGCGTCCTGAAAACCAATGTTGAAGCCGAGCATCGACGCCTTGAGGGGACGGCCCTCCGGCCCCTCGATCGTGAACTGGCTGAAATAATAGCCGGGCAGCAAGACATCGGATCCGAATCCGACCGCGCGCACGCCGGGGACCCGCTGGAGCTCCGCCTGAATCTCGCGCAGGCGGGCGAGACGCCCTTCCGGTTCAAGCGGATAATCGGACGGAAAGCCGAGCTGCACCTTGGCGCGGCCGGCGGGATCGAAGCCGAGATCCACCTTCTGGAGCTGGTGGAAGGTGCGGATCATCAAGCCCGCCCCTGCGAGCAGGATGACGGCGAAGGCCGCCTGCAGGATCACGAAGACGCCGCGCAGACGGGCCAGCGCCGGGCTCTCCCCAAGCGTGGCGCCGCCCTCCTTCAGGCCTGAATAGATCTCGGCGCGAGAAATGCGGAAGGCCGGGATTGCGACGATCAACAGGCTGGTGGCGACTGTCAGCAAGCCCATGACGCCGACCACCCGCCAGCCGAGGGTCCAGCTGGTCCAGTTCGGGGCAAAGGCGGAACTGCCGGCGGCGCTCAACAGCAACGGGAAAAACCAGTTGGCCACGAGCAGGCCGGCGAGCGCGGCGAGCACGGCAAGCGTCACACTCTCCACCGCCAGCAGCCGGATGATGCGCCAGCGGGTCGCGCCGAGGGCAAGCCGTATGCTGAGCTCGCGACGCTGGCCGAGCATGCGCACGAGCATGAGGTTCGACGCATTCAAGCAGGCGATCGCGTAGAGGAATCCGACCGCGCCGAGCATCACCCAATAGATCTCGGGGCGCATGATCTGGTTCACCTCCCCCATGCTCGAAAAGACGGGGTGGTCGTTGACGATGAACTGGCGGAGAATGGCGGGTACGTCGAACCTGGCGGCGGCGAGGGATTGCTCGGCCTGCTGGCGCGTGAAGCCGGGACGCACCTTTCCAAGCAGAAACAAGGAGGGGAGCCAGGGTTGCGCGGGATCGACCCGGTAGGCGAGCGGACGAAAGACGTCGTTGTAGAAATAGGCGGGCAGGTTCTGGGCCTCGCGCAACACGCCGACGACGGTGCAGACATCGTCGCCGACGGTTATCTTGCGGCCCAGCGCGTCGATCCGGCCGCCCAGGTGGCGCCGCCAGAATTCATGGCTCACCACCACGACCTGATCGGCGCCCTCGACGTCTTCGCCGGGAAGAAAGCCCCGGCCCAGCGCAGGCGCGACGCCGAGCATCGGAAAGAGGTTGGAGCTTATGCCGGTCCAGCTCGTGGCGACGGGCTGGCCGTCGATGACGATGTTGCCCGTCAGGCGGGCGGCCTTGGCGTATTCAGCAATTGCGCCCGTCTGCTCCGCGTAGGCGCGGGCCATGAAGTCCATGCGCACCGGCATCGACGGAGCCTGGTCGTTTCGTCCGCCGATGAGGAAGACATCGTCGGGAAACTTGGACGCACGGAACAGGATCCAGTCCGTCACGCTGAAGATCGAGGCCGCCGAGCCGATTCCGAGGGCGAGCGTCAGGACCGCCACCAGCGTGAAGCTGCGGTTGCGGGCCAGGGTCCGGAGAGCAAAACGAAAATCGGAGAGCATGTGCGACGTGCGATCGCTTCGGATCGCGTTTACACCGCTGTCGTCCCGCCCCTTTTCCTCCGGGTAGACTCCATCTCCACTTTTGTAACTCAGGCCACCTCGACCTCGATGCCGCCGATCCACTTCGCAACGAGATTGTAGATCAAAGCGCCGATGATGCCGCCAATGAACCCCATAACGCCATAAAGCACCGGGATCATCACAGTAAACGCAGCGCCCATGCCTAGCATACCTGGGAGCATGTTGCCGCCGTGCGCCGCGGCCGCGGCACCCGCGATAGCGCCAAACAATAAGAAGAACGGCAGAAAAATGAGCCCCATGAGTGCATAGGTCACACCAAGCATCAAACCGAGCTGGAGCGGTGCGATTCGCTTGAGTCTTCTGGTGGTCGTTGCGGGAGGGATTTGGTCAGTCATTTGTTTAGGGGTTAGGGGTTAGCAGAACGGGAAATTGATGGCCGCGATACTATAGTTACGTGAGGTCCTCCGCGGACATGAATAGGGCAATCGCTGCGTATTTCATCTTTCGCCTGTCGAACGCCCCGACGAAGCGCGACCGACGGCTGGCGCGATCGGTGCGTCAGCAGCGGGCGTGCGAGCCGAGGACTTCTGCTGCGGCGACTTGTTCGGCTCCGGTTTCATGTTGTCTTCTTTGATCGTGGCTCTCGAAAGCCGATAAGAATTGACAGCGGGCCAACGAAGGGGACTAGCCAAGCAATAAGCAGCGACGGCAGAATTCCCAGATTTAGCTCTTTTCTTTTTCGCAGGACCACCACGGTGGCGAAACACGCTGCGAAAATGTGAATCAGTGACACGAGCTGACACGTAAGCGCAAAACCGTTGATTCCGAGATTTTCTTTGATCTCAGTCATAGTGTTTTTTATGCCGAACGCTACCAGCCTGCCATGAGGCGGGCGGGCGNNGACAGCCGAATTGGCAGCGATGGCTGGTTCGCCCAGTTTTTCATCTGTGCTTCAAGGAATTCCAACTCAATCCACCGTGGAAGTCTAGGATGCCTTTGATCGCTTGATCACATCGCTCTTTGTCAACGCAGTATGTCGCCACCTGTTCGGCAACCCACTTGGCTTCGTTCACTACGCCGCGGCCTTCATCCGCACTACCGCTGGTGAGCGGACCAGCGCGAAACTTCACTTCTTCAACGAGCCGGGCCATCGCCTCCTTGTTTGGGCGATACCGGCCAAGGTCATGCGAGCTCATCTGACCCTCCAACTCGGAAAATATCAGGCCGCGCAGCATGCGGTTTCCAAGTGGGCGAAGGACTTTGCCAAGTAGAGGGACCGTCATGGCGAACGCTGTTTAGGCCCCAAGGGCAGGGGGTTTACATATTAGGGTCCGATGACAGCCAGAACGGCCAATCATTGGCAAAAGGGGAATTCTGCGTCGAAATACGCGGTTTATATCGAGGAACGCGAACGCTCTTTTGAAAGCAATTCTCATGGCCTGGGGAGGAATTCGAAATCAGGGTCATCAACCGGGCAAACCGCAAATCATGAACCGCTTGGGATCTGACGGAATTGAGTGCCGGATTTTGCCGGGGAAGGAATCGAAAGCGAGGAATTTCCCTGGATGGCGTGAGACTGCCGAGGGACAGATACGACGGGTTGCTTCGAGGGTTTTAGAAGAGTTGAGACCCACTCGCATTAGGGAATTCGAAGAAAATGCGTCGGGGATCAGAATCGGTGGGTTTACATATTAGGGTGCCATGATAGACAGAACGGCAAATGATTGGCAGGAACTCTGCTCCCGGCTTCTTGTCCTCTGCGATCTCTGCGACTTCCTGTAAAATTATGTCTTCAGACGCTGCCGGCCGATCTCTTTACAGGAGCTCGCGGTGGACGCGCAGAATCCGCCGTCCGCCATCGCGCATCCCGCGATCCAGCCCGTCGTCCAGGCCGACTGAAGGTTGAATCCGCCGGTCAGTCCGTCGATGTCGAGCACCTCGCCGCCGAAATACAGGCCGGGACACCGCCGGCTCTCCATCGTCTTGAAATCCACCTCGCCGAGCCGCACGCCTCCGCAGGTTACGAATTCCTCCTTGTTGAGGCTCTTGCCGCTCACTGAGAATTCCCCGCCGCCGAGCTGGCGCACGAGCGATTTGAGAACCTCGTTCGACACGGAGGTCCACGTTCGCGAAGGCTCCGCGCCCGCGGCGGCCATCAGGCGCTCCCAAAGGCGCTGCGGAAGACCGAACGAATTTCCTCCCCCAGCCTGCCGCCGGGGATGTTCGGCCCGCATGCGGACGAGTTCCGCCATCGTCTCGTCGACGCCGCGGGGGGCGACCCAGTTCACCGTCAGATCGAAACGGTAATTGCAATCGTGCAGGATCCGGGCGCCCCAGGCTGAAAGCTTGAGCACCGCCGGGCCGCTCACGCCCCAGTGCGTGACCAGCAGAGGTCCGCGCTCCACAAGCTTCGTCCCCTTCACCCGCACCTCCACGTGCTCCACGGCCACGCCCGCGAGGCCCGCCAGCCGTGGATCCGCCAGCTGGAAAGTGAACAGCGACGGCACCGGCTCCTCGATTGTGTGACCGAGCCGCCCTGCCATCTCCAGTCCTCCCCCGGCCTTTCCACCTCCCGTCGCGATCATCACCCGGTCGCTCGCCATCGTCTCCCCCGTTGTGAGTTCCGCGGAAAACCCGGGCCTCAGCGCCTTCACGCCGCATCGCGTGCGGACGATCACGCCCGCGTCCGCCGCTGCCCGTTCCAGGCATGCAACGACTGTGCCGGCGTCATCGGTCGCAGGAAACATGCGGCCGTCGGCCTGCGCCCTGAGCTCCACCCCATGCTCAGAAAACCAGGCGACGGTTTCCGCGGGCCCCCAGCGATGAAGCGGGCCGAGAAGCTCGCGGCCGCCGCGCGGATAGAACGACAGAAGGTCCTTCGGATCCCTGAATGATGTTGTGACGTTGCAGCGGCCTCCGCCTGAAATCCTGACCTTCGCAAGCGGGTTGGCGGTGAGCTCGCAGAGCGTCACGCGCGCATCGGGGTTTCGTCCGGCGCACGCGATCGCCGCGAAGAATCCCGCGGCGCCGCCGCCGACCACGATCACCTTTGGCGAACACATCGGCACAGCATCGCAAAATCCCTTCGGCC
>PMKA01000475.1 GCA_003157575.1 Opitutia bacterium | reverse complement strand
CTGATAATTCACCATATCTCGTAATCTAACACAGAGTCTATCCAGGAAACACCTCACAGGACAAACACCCTTGGAGCAAAACGCAAGCTATTCCTTTGCACCCCGCCGGCGCCACTTCGGGCAGGCCCGGCGATTCTCCGGCAATCCGGGGTCGGGCCAGGAGGCCGTCGGGACTTCGCTCAGTCCGCTGTGAGCTTCACGGCAGGATGAGCCGCAACGAGCGTCAACGCCTGCCGCAAAAGAGCCCTGCCCGGCTCCATCCGGTGCCATGGCGAAGCCCCGGAAGGATGCGGCAGTGGCACAACGTCGACATCCAGCCCGTGACTGGTGACACGAAACGACCGCCCCACCGTCTCCACGAGCGGTCTTTCGCCAAGAATCTGGGTGATCGCCAGCTTGCCAACCGGGAGCACAAGGCCGGGCTTCAACAACTGGAACTCGAGCGCCAGCCAGCGTGCGCAGCTGGCGATCTCCCTTTCATCGGGCACCCGGTCTCCTCCCTGGATTTTCTTTCCCGGGAAGCACCGGCAGACCGCGGCAAAGTAAACGCGATCGCGCGTCTGGTCCTCCGACCATCCGAGGGCGGCCTCGAACCACCTGAAAAGCGTCTTGCCTGCCGTCCATGCGAACGGGCGGCCGAGTTTCGGCTCCTTGTCACCCGGCGCCTGCCCGATGAGTATGACGCGGCTTGCGACGGGACGCCCCACCACAACCGGACCGTGCATTTGCGGGCAGGAGGTGCACAGGCTCAACGCATCGAGATGGCGCTGAACCTCGGCTGTGTTTGCGGCTGAGGACGAGGATGGGAGAGAAAACATTTCCTGGACGATGTTTCAGGCAGGGAGCCTATGATTGCGCGCGTTCACCCGAACAGCTGGTCGATGAGCCGTCGATCGCGTTTTGTCGGACGCCCCGATCCTTTCGCACGGGCGAGGAACTGCTGGACGCGCTGGCTCCGCGCCTTCTCGAACTCTTCCGGCGGCGTCCGGTCTTCGCAATATACCGCGACGACCTTCGCACTCACACGCGCTGACGGCATTCCGAGCACCCCAAGCGTCCGGCGGACCAACCCTTGCTGAACGACAACCGTCTCGCCCGCCCTCACCTCGCGCGAGGCTTTCACAGGCTGCCCATTCACCGAAACGCCGCCCGCACGGCAGGAGCCGGTGGCAAGGCTGCGCGTCCTGAAGATGCGGACGGCCCAGAGCCATTTGTCGACACGTTCCGTTTCGGGGGCGGGAATCACCACAACAAACATTAGCGGTTCCCTCCGCCCAGGCCAAGAACTTTGACTGGCTGCCGCGCCGATCCGGCGCCTGTCTCCGCAATCCTGCCCTGTCGCCAGTCCGGAAGGTGTAGTTGCCGATCGAATTCGCTCCGACGGAATTGACCGCGCTGTTCAGCGTCTTCGCTCCGGGATAGACGGCGGCGACGTCGGATGTTCCGCCCGTCTCCGCCGCCGTTTCAGCATGCGCGGCGGGAGTGGCGCTCTGTTCCGCCGGATTGCCGGAAGGCTCCTGCTCCTCGACCGCAGCAACCGGCCTCAGTTATTTGACGAGCGTGAACCTGTTGCCGATCACGGGCAACGGTTTGCAGGCGCCGTTGGCCGCGTTGATGATGCCAATGACGACGAGCGCAACAACCCCGACGAAGATGCCCAGATTCAAGATCATCATCAAGAGCCACCCAAGAAACGGGATGAAGATGAGGATGTGGTCCAGAATCATGTTCGCGATTCCTGCTGCGATGGCAGCCAGCGTCAGCACAATCCCCTGGTTGCAGTGATACATCGCAAACTTGGACTGCCTCGCCGCGAGCAATGCGACGAGAAAGAGGAGTGGCGGGAGATAGGAGAGCACCGCAAAGACCTTGTTCTGTTCGATGTCCGCAGCCTCACCAAGCGGGGCCGGAGGTGGCGGCGGAGCGGCCGGGGGGATCACCCCCGAAAAATCGGCCTGCGTGCTGATCGCAACCCACGACGGGAGTCCCTCGCGCCAAACCAATGTATCGCCCTTGATCACACCGGAAGCGATCAGAGCCTTGATTTCGTCCGCCGATGCCGGGCCCGTCTGGGCGCCGTCTTTCATGTAGTGCCATGCAATACTCATAGGAATCGTTTTTGTTGGGATGAACGCTACCGTGGGGTTAAAGCCGCCTGCCGGGATGAGCAGACAGAACGAATCTGCAGATTCTCGAAACGGGGTGAGGGGTGCAGGTTTGAGATTTTGTCTCGGTACCGTTCACCATCAAGCATAGCACCCGCGTCCTGTCAAATGCGCTGCGAACAACGGGTATATGCAACCAACCAGTATCCCGCTTTACAATCCGAGGGACAACTGGGGTGAGTCGTCCCCATTGTCCACGTCGGGCGCCGGCTCGATGCAGGCGGGATCGTCAAAACGCGTGCTGTTAACCCGGGTCGTCACCCGGACGGCCGTCATCGATCCTGCGGCGAATGGCCGGAGAAACGGGGCCAGTTCGGCCGCTTCGGTCACGCGGGGGTCCAGCCAGCGTTCAATC
>PMKA01000238.1 GCA_003157575.1 Opitutia bacterium | reverse complement strand
GAGCATTCACGTTGTGATGGGAGGGCGGCACATCCAGGTCGATGCGGCGCAGGAGTTCCGCGGACAATGCCTGCAGTGGGATGTGAAGCAGGTGGATCTCTTTATCCTCACGCACGGCCACGCCGATCACGTGCTGGGAATGGACGACTTGCGGCGGTTCTGCGATCTTCTCGGAGGCCGCGCCCTTGACGTTTATTCGACCGATGAAGGCATGGGCCGGGTGGCGTCGATCTATCCGTATGCGATCATGGAGCGGCCGGTCGTCCACGGGTATCCTGCGTTCAGGCTGGCACAAATGCCGGCGGTGCTCGAACTTGAGCAGGGAACCATCCGTTCGACCCTGCTGCCGCACGGCGGATTGAACGTCCTCGGGCTGATCTTCGAAGAGCGCGGAAGCGGAGCGAAATTTGTCTATTACACGGACTGCAAGAGCGTCACCCCCGAAGCGGTGAAGCTCGCGAAGGGGGCGTATGCGGTTGTGCTGGACGGTCTGCGTCCGGAGGAACATCCGACGCATATGAACATCGCGGAGGCCGTCGAGGCCGCCCGTGCGATCGGTGCGCCGGTGACGTTTCTCACGCACCTCACGCACCATGTCGACCACGGCCCGTGCGAGACCACGCTTCCAGCCGGCATACGGCTCGCGTATGACGGATTGAGGCTGCAGCTGTAGTGCCTGCGGTTTCCGCCGCCGTTTGCGAAGATTGGCGGCGAGGGCCGCCGAAACGGCGCCGGTCCTACGGAAACGCGGTGTCGCCGCCAGCTCCGGTGCTGAAACGGTCGAGCAGTTCCGCCAGCGGCCGGTCGGCGAGGGAGGGCACGACGATGTGGGCGGCGGAGAAATCGTGCCGGCGTGTCGACGGATTGGGAACGGCTACGGTCCAGATTCCTGCGGACCGGGCGGCAATTGCGCCGGGCGCGGAATCCTCGAAGGCGACGGCCTCGGCCGGCGAAAAACCGAAGTGGTCGAGCACGCTGAGGTAGAGATCGGGCTCGGGCTTCGTCCGCTTCACATCGTCGCGACAGCGGATCAGGTCAAAGAAGCCGATCAGCCCGAGACGCTCGAGATGGCCGTCGACGTGGCGGTGCGAGGAGTTGGAGGCGATGGCGAGTTTGATCCCCCGGGGCCCCGCTCCTTCAAGGTACGCCCGCACCCCGGGCAGGACGGGCTGGCGGAGGCACATTTCGCGGTAAAGGAGGCGGTGTTCCTTTTCAAGCGCGGCCCGGTCGGCGCCGGGGCCGAAGGCGGACCACGGGTCGAATTCAATGCCGGAATGTCCGATGAGGCCGATCGCGCTCGAGCGCGCGTACGCAAGGCCGGCCCGCTCATGAATGGATGCCAGGGCATCGATGAGCGGGGTTTCCGTGTCGATGACGAGTCCGTCGAAATCGAAGATCAGCGCGCGAATCACGCGACCAACAAGCCAGACAAGGGCCGCCCCAGTCAAGCGGGCGCACTTCCATGAGCGTTTCGCACATCGTCCGCCCGCTTCTGATAAATGGCTTCGCCATTTGGAACAAAATGGCGACTCTCTCCATGACCGGAGTAGAAACCTCGCACTCCAGCATGAAGACAAGATCCGTAGCGCTGCTTGCCATGACCACCCTGATATCCGCCCTTGCTGCCAACGCCCGGCCCGCGAGCCACAACCGCGCCGAGATTCCCGGCCAGTACAAATGGGATGTCGCCCCGATCTTTTCGGACTGGTGCGCCTGGGAGGAAGGCATGAAGGCGATCGACGCGAAGATGGCCGGGTTTGCGGCGCTCAAGGGCACCCTCGCCAGGGGGCCGGAGGCGGTGCTGCACGCCTACCGCCTGTACGACGGGATTGGAATCCTCCAGGACCGGATCTACAATTATCCCGCGCTCCAGCGCGACCTCGACATGCGCGACCAGGAGATGGGCGGCAGGCTGCAGCGCGTGCAGGCGCTCATGGCGAAGTTTGGGACCGCGACCGCGTGGTTCACGCCCGAGCTGCTCGCCATCCCGCAGGCGACGATGGAACGATGGATCGCGCAGACCCCCGACCTGGCGATCTATCGCTTCACCATCCTCGACAACTATCGCGTGCAACAGCACGTCCTCGACGAAAAGGGCGAGCGCCTGCTTTCCTTCAGCAGCCGCGCCAACGAGACGGCCCGCAGCGCCTACCAGGAGCTGTCGACCTCCGACATCCGGTTTCCCAAGGTGACGCTTGCCGGCGGGAAAGAGGTGACGCTCACGCCCGGCGCCTACCAGGCGGTGCTTGCCACGGACTACAACCAGGCCGACCGGGCGAAGGCCTTCGAGGCCTACCTGAAAACCTTTGCGGCCACTGCCAACACCTATGCCGCGCTCTACAACGGCGTGCTTCAACGCGACTGGTTTCTGGCGCAGGCGCGGAACTACCCGGGCACCCTCGAAGCGGCGCTGGACGGCAACAACATCCCGACGGCGGTTGTGGAGACGCTGGTCGCGACCACGCGAAAGGGGACCGGGCCCCTGCAGCGCTACCTGCGCCTGCGCCGGCGCCTGCTCGGCCTGGAAACGTACCACCTTTACGACAATTCGATCCCGATCTTCAAGACGGACAGGGAGTATCCCTACGACGAGGCCAGGCGGACGGTGATCGAGTCGGTGGCGCCGCTGGGGCCGGACTACCAGGCGCGAATGGGGAGGCTTTTCGCGGGCGGCTGCGTCGACGTCTACGAAAACGACGGCAAGCGAAGCGGCGCGTACAGCGCGGGCGTCTACGGCGTGGGACCGTACATGCTGCTCAACTACAATGACACGCTGGACGCGATGTTCACGCTGGCGCACGAGGCGGGCCACTCGATGNNGGATCCGAAGGAGCGTTTTGTCCTGGTGCAGCATGCCGTGGACAACATTGTCGGCACCTTCTACACGCAGGTGCTTTTCGCCGGCTTCGAGCTGGAGGCCCACCGGCTCGCCGAACAGGGGAGGCCGGTCACGGCCGACGTGCTGGAGGAGATTTACGGACGGCTGCTGGGCGACTATTACGGCGACGCGATCACGGCCGACAGGCTCTACCGCGACACCTGGACGAGGATCCCGCACTTTTACAACTCCCCGTATTACGTTTATCAATACGCGACCTGCTTTGCGTCCTCCGCGCAGCTTTACAGGGCGATGAATTCCGGAACGGATGCGGAACGCGCCGCGGCGACCGCGCGCTACCTCAACCTTTTGAAGAGCGGCGGCAGCGACCATCCGGTGGCGCTGCTGAAAAGGGCGGGCGTCGACCTGACGCGGCAGGCAACCGTGCAGGCGGTGGTGGACCAGATGGACGAGCTGGTGACGCAACTTGAGGCCGAGGCGGCGAGTATAAAGTGACGAGGATGCCGGCGCGGCGGGGCCCTCGCCCCGCAGGAAAGTGCGGGACCTGCAACCGCAGTGTCTACAACCCGTAGGTG
>PMKA01000184.1 GCA_003157575.1 Opitutia bacterium | reverse complement strand
TTGCAGGGTGACAAGACCCCGATCCTGATCACCCAGCATGGCAAACCGGCGGCATATTTGATTGCAGTCGATTCCTACGAGGAAATGGGCAGGCGGATATCGGTGCTCGAAGGTATTGCCCTCGGAGAGCAGGCGGCGCGGGACGGGCGGGTGGTCACGCAGAAGGAAGCGAAGCGGCGATTCTCGAAATGGCTGAAGTAATCTGGACCGAGCCGGCGTTGGATCAGTTGAATGCGATATTGGAGTTCATCGCACTCGACAGCCCAGATGCGGCGCAGGCGGTCGGCAGGCGGGTATTCGCCGCTACAGACCGCCTGGCGTTGTTTCCGAAGATGGGGAGGCCGATTCCTGAATTCCCGCATAAGGGCTATCGCCAGGTTTGGGTGAAGCCTTTTTGGCTATATTATCGTGCGGAAGAGAATCGGACGATAGTGCTTCACATGCGCCGGTCCGAAAAGCTCCTTCGGACCGGAGACTTGCTGAAGGAGGAGGGATGCGCCGCACCCCACGGCCTTGTCCGTGACGTCTCGTGCATGTCTCCTTTACCGAGGCTTCGGAGGCCAAGCCGCAACCGTCGCGCCAGCCCGCGGCCGTGAGTGGTCTTCGCTCTGAGGGCACAAGAGATGAAAACACCACCTTCCATCCCCCCGACCACCGAGTTGGCAGAAGCGCTCGGGGATGCGCATGCCGTTTGGAAAGGCCTGATCGCACAGCTTGCGCAGGATTTTTCCGGGCTTCGTGAGGAGTGGAAACCCTCGAAGCGCCCATTCGGGAAGGTCTGCCTGCTCAAACAAAAGGACCGCACTTTACTCTATCTGCTGCCTGACCGGTCGATCTTCGAAGTGTCGATCGTGCTTGGCGAACGCGCGGTCGCCATCGCTCTGGCCGGCGATCTGCCAAAAGAGATAAAGACGATGATCGCCGGGGCCCGGCAGTACGCGGAGGGACGGGGCATCCGATTTCCGGTCGGCTCTGCCATGCAGATCGCTGACATCCGGAAGCTCGTTGCGATCAAGACGACCCCGAAATGAGCACGGGAGAACTGTCCAACCGATTACTGAGGCCAGACGCGCGCGCGGTGGAAGATGGCACGGCCATCGGGTCATCCCGGAATAGACGCTAGGATGGGGATATTGCCAGCTGGAGCGGACGGGCGAAAAGACGTTGCATCCGAATTCCAGACGCCTAGAAAGGCGAAAGTGTAAATCCTATGACGACCCTCGCGGCAGGTGCGGCCATGGCGATTGGCTGGTTTCCGACCTCGGTTGGCGGAATCGTTCTCTCCATGTTTCTGCTGCTGGTCGTCTCGTGGTGGGTCACAGGCAGGTTTTTCAAGGAGCGCGACCTGACCACGGGCATCTTTCGGGGACTGCTCTCGGTGCTCGTCTCCTTCGGAATCGCCTATTTCCACTATTCGTCGGTCAGGATGCTCCGCGAGGGGCCGCTTGCGAAGGTGGTGCTGACGAAGGAGGAGAAGGAAGCCCCCCTTCGGGCGAACATGCAGCAGTGGGTGGCGCCGGCGGCTTATGACGCCTATTGGACTCCTCCTGCCGTCGATCCGCGGAATGCCGGCAAGATGTCCCCGAAGGAGCGGAGGGATTTCGAGGCGTGGCAGGCCGGCAGGGACGTACTCGTCGAGTCCGCGCTGCGGGGGCTCACCTGGATGGCGCTCGAACACAAGAATCCCTCGCCTTTCGGCCGTAGTTCAAAACCTCATACAGAACGGGGAACAAAGGCGCTGAACAGCTTCACGGCGGCCCAGACGCAGGCGATGTTCGACTTCATCGTTGCCGTCAAGCCGGCGTTGGAACGCGATGCGCGGCCCTGTCTCGCGGATGCGCTCGCCTTTTGTCACGACACGGCCGCGGCCGCGTCTCCTGCCGCGGCGCCGGGGCAGCCTCCTGCGGCTCCGGGACAGCCTGCCGCGAACCCGGCCGAAGTGCAGTACCCGTTTGTCGTGGTCACCCGGGAGACGGACCGCGGCCGTTCGTTTGTCGTGCGGATCTCCGCGACCCAGACGCGGGTGATCGAGGCGGCCACGGAAGAAGAGGCGCTGAAGATCGCGAAGGGGCGCTGAAAGCCTGTCGTGCCGCAGCCTCGTGCGAAGGCTGGCGCGGTTCGACTGCGCTCACCGCAGGCAGCGCCCTCCAGTTTTGTTCAATGCCGCGGTGCGAAACTCCGGGCTATGAGCCTTCCGGCGATTGAGGCTGGCCGGCGGCGTCATGCGCGGCCGCGGAGAGGCTGCCGTGCGAGCGGAACGCGAGCAGGGCCTGGAGCGTGAGGACGCCCTTCCATTCAAGCTCGGCCCCGGGCCAGTCCTGCGGGTAGAGTCCGCACCAGCTCCAATTCGGCGCCCAGGCGCCGTCCGCGCCCTGGCGGAGAATCTCAAACTCCAGGTTCGCCTCGATCGCACCGGCCAGCAGCGGGGCGAGCAGCGAGTCGGCCCGCGGCGCAAGCAGAAGGGGCTTCACCCCGTATCCCGTCCATTCCGCCGGATCGCGCGCGACGATTGCGGGCCCGGCATGGCGGACCCAGCGCGCCGCCCGGTTGCGCAGCACGGCCGGGATCGAAGGGGTCTCCGCCATGAAAATCACACAAAGCAGGTCGTGCATCTCCGGGCGCTCCGGGAGCTGCGCGACGAGTTTCTCCGCATGGGCCGTGATTTCGGACAGGAAAGCCGGATCGACGGCCTCCCTGTAGCGCCAGAGGTGGGCGACAAATTCGGCTCCCGGGTTTGCGGTGAAACCCGCCGCGGCGGGCGCCGACCAGGTCCACCATGGGGCGTGCGGCCAGTCGTTGACCTCCGGAGGCACCGTGGGCCAGCGGGAAAGACCGCGATCGAACGCGGACTGGGTCCAGCCCACGGCCGCCCGGACCATGGGATCGCGCGCCGTGACGCCAATCTCGCGCAGAAGCCGGTAAGCCTGCGAGGTGGCGATCGCCGACGACGCCGGCAGCCGGAAGTCCGGCTCAATGGCGCGGCCGAAGCCCCCGTCAGGGTTTTGAAAAGCGGCGAGGGCGTTGCGCACCTCCGCCGCAGGGGCATTCTCAAAATGGTAACGGAAGAGAGCGCGCTCCAGCGGGCGGGCATGCTGCAACAGGAATTCCTTGGCGTGGCAGAAGGATGCAGGGGTGAGCACCATGGCGGGGAAGAACGGCAGACCGGCGGAACGAAGATGCTGGCGACGAGGACGGGCGCAATAATGGCGGCGGGGCGGACAAGGTCGACACTGTTTTGGCGCCGAAAAACGAGCGGGCCTTCCTACAATCTGAATCTAATATGCGTTCATGATTAGACTGATTGGCTAGGACGTAGGAGCCTGCTTGCAGGCGANNAACATTGGTTCGTCTCATCTTGAATGCGAATTAGAATAAGTCGGAAATGACGTACGCGGGCCGACAGAGCCGCCAAAGAACGGCAAATTCAGCTGGCGCCCGCCGTCGTCCCGCGGAATCCTCGCCGTCATGAGCTACGATCTCGTTGTTCTCGCGGCCGGCATGGGCAGCCGTTTTGGCGGGCTGAAGCAGGTGGAACCCGTCGGACCGGGCGGCGAACTTATCATTGAATACTCGGTCCTGGACGCGGGGCGCGCCGGCTTCGACAGGGTCGTGTTCGTGATCAGACGCGATATCGAACAGGCGTTCCGCGCCGCGATCGGCCGGCGGATAGAGGCCCGGATGGAGGTTGTCTATGCGTTTCAGGAGATCACGGATCTGCCGGCGCCGCATACGCCGGCCCCGGGGCGCGCGAAGCCCTGGGGGACAGGCCAGGCGGTGCTCGCTGCGGAGTCCCTGGTGAGGGGGCCGTTTGCCGTGATCAACGCGGACGATTTCTATGGCGCCGCGGCCTACCGCGTGCTTGCGGGCCATTTTCGGGCAAACGACGCACGGGTGGAGACGGGCAGGCCGGTCTATGCATTGGTCGGCTACCCGCTGCGTCAGACGCTCTCCGAGCACGGGGCGGTGAACCGGGGCGTTTGTCTGGTCGATGCGGCCGGCCGCCTGGGGGGAATCGACGAGGTGTTGAAGATCGAGCGGACGCCGGGGGGCGGCGCAAGGGCTCCGCTGCCTTCGGGAGGATGGCGTCAACTCAGAGGCGACGAGCTCGTGTCGATGACCTGTTTTGGCTTCTCGCCGGAGTTTCTCGGCCAGCTGCGCGGGCTGTTCGCCGGGTTTATCGAACGGCACGGCGAAAGTCAGAGCGCGGAGTTCTTCCTGCCCGTGGCGGTCGGCAGCCTGCTGCGGAGCGGTTATGCGGACGTTCGCGTGCTCAAGAGCGAGGACGAGTGGTTTGGCGTGACCTACCGCGAGGATGTGCCGGCGGCGCGGGCGGCGTTGCGCCGGTTGATCGACCGGGGCGCGTATCCCGAGCGGCTGCAGTAAGCGAGGCGCCGGATTTTGCCCGGCATGCTGCCGGAGCGTCAGAATTTGAACCCAAATTCCGCAGTTGTAGCCTCCGTTCCTCGTAGCCGCGAGCGTGAGCGAGCGGAGGGTTTGTCCACTCGCTCACGTTCGCGGCCACACTTTGATGAAACCGCGTTAGCAGCCAGAAGGGCTCGAAGCCCGACAGGCTAGACTTCGTCGACGAAGACCAGCACTCCCGTGGCGTTGTCGTAGCCGCCGCGCTTGCTGGCGAGGTCGATCATCTCCTGCATTCCCTCGGCCGGGCCGGGCGCCCGGCCCACGATGGCGGCGATCTCCGGCTCCTGGATGAAGCGGGTGATGCCGTCGCTGCAAAGAAGGATGCGGTCGCCGGATTTCAACGGCCGGGTCAGCGAGTCCGCCTCCGGCGGCTTGGGCTGGCCGACGCAGCGGGTGAGCGCACCCCGCGTGCGGGCGCTGAGATGATCGGCTGCGCCGCTTCCATGGAGGGCGCGCATCTCGTTTTCCACCGTGTGGTCGAGCGTGAGTTTCTCGAACACGCCGTTGCGGTGGATGAAGCAGCTCGAATCCCCGACGTGCGCGACTTGCATGGAGCGCTTGTAGAGCCGGACGACGATCAGGGTCGTCCCGATGCCGAACAACGCGTCGATCGCCCGGCCGCGGATGACGACGTGTTCGTTGATCGCGCGGATGAGGGCGGGGAAGTCCCAGGCGGCCCCTGTGGGGAGTCCGTGGGTGAGCGCGGCCAGCTGTTTCACCGTTTCCTCGGCCGCCTCGGCGCCGCCGGCCAGTCCTCCGATCCCGTCCGCCACCGCATAGAGCCGCAATTCGTCATCGCGGAGAAAACGGTCCTCATTCTCTTCGCGGATCTTGCCGATGTCAGTGAGGGCGGCCGTACGGATTCGCATGGTCGATGAGCCTCGAATATGAGCCGGGCCTGCCTAAACGAAAGGCTTAAATGACGTTTCCCTGGTCTCCCTGGTCAGGCGCTGATAATCGCGCTTTGGCAGGCATTCCAGAAAGAGGCGCCCGTAGTTCTTGGCCAGCACGCGCGAGTCGAGGATCGTCACCAGCCCGCGGTCGGTCTGCGTGCGGATCAAGCGGCCGATGCCCTGGCGGAACTTCACGAGCGCATCCGGAAGCGTCAGTTCGTTGAACGGATTGCCATCATGGTCGCGGACCCATTCGGCCCGGGCCTGCGCCACCGGGTGGGTGGGGACGTCAAACGGCAGACGGGTGATCACAACCTGGGACAGGGCGTCGCCCGGCACGTCGACGCCGGTCCAGAAGCTGTCCGTTCCAAACAGGATGGCGTTGCCGGCGGCGCGCATCCGGCGGGTGAGTTCCGTGCGGGAGGCGTCTCCTCCCTGGAGGTAGAACGGCCGGCGGTGCCGGGCATAGACGGGCTCAAGGGCGTCTGCGCAGCGGCGCATGTCGCTGTAGCTGGTGAAGAGCACCAGGGATCCGCCCCGCACGCGCAAGGTGCAGAATTCAAGATAGTCGATCAGGGCGTCGATCGCCAGGCGGGCGTCCTTGGGCGAGGGCAGGGGCACATCCGCCGCCACGTAGACGCGGAGGTGGCGCTCGTAGTCGAAGGGCGAGGCGACGACCATCGCGCGCGCGTCGGTGGCGCCCACACGCTGCTGGAACGGTTCGATGCGTCCTCCCATCGCGAGGGTGGCGCTGGTGAACACCACGGAGGTTTTGCGCTGCAGCAGATGTTCCCGCAGGTAGGGCGCGACGTCGAGCGGCGCTGTCTGCAGGGTGACTATCTGGCCTTTTCGGCCGGACCGCTCGACCCAGTAAACGTGGTCCTCGGCGGCCAGGCGGAGGAACTGCTGCAGGCCCGTTCGGCAGGTGTTCAGCCGCCCACGCTGCTCAAGCAATTCGTCGCGATCGCGGCCTTCGTCAAAACGGTCCGCAAGCGTGCCGACAGCCTTGATCAGACCGGCCAGCGGCGCCTCAAGCCAGGGTTCGGCAAAGCCCTCCTCCTGGACGCGGACGATCGGCTGCTTGTCGAGCAGTTGGTCGCGAAAGAACCCGAAAAACTGTTCCGATGCCTCGATGGCGTCCTCGACGAGCTGCTTCTCCTTGGCGCCGCCGAGCCGGTTGAGCAGGCCGCGTTTCTTGGCAGGATTCCACAGGTATTTCAACAGGCGGTCGGTGCCGTAGCTGGTCAGGTGCAGTCCAAAGTGGTCGGTGGCGACCTCGGGGACGGTGTGCCCCTCGTCGAGCACGACGAAATCGTCCGGAAACAGGACGCCCCGCGAGCCGCCCTTCTCGGCCGCCCCGCCCGCGCTCAGATGGGCGAAAAGCAGGCTGTGATTGACGATGATCACGTTGGCGCTGCGGAGCCGGGCGCGCGCCCGCTGGTAGAAGCAGCTTCCTCCGCTGCAATTCTTGTGGCTGCAGATTGTGGAATCCGCGTTGACCGTCTCCCAGACCTCCGGCAGCGGGGCGGGGCTCAACTCATGCCGGAGGCCCTCGCGGGATTCCTTTGCCCACGCGGCGATGCGCTGGAGCTCCTCCTGCTCGACCGAGGCGAACAGCTCCTGCCGGCTCTGGAGCGCATGCGCGAGGCGGGTTGTGCACAGATAGTTGGCCTTGCCGACAAGGACGGCGGATTTGAACCCGGCATACGGGTGGAGCTCGTCGACCGACTCGAACAGGCGCCGGCACAACGGCAGGTCCTTCGTGTCGATCTGTTCCTGCAGCGAGATCGTGTGTGTGGACACGATCATCTGGCGCGACTGGTCGATCGCATGAAGAATGCCGGGCACCAGGTAGGCGAGGCTCTTGCCAACGCCGGTTCCCGCCTCGAACAGCAGCACCTCATCGTCGCTCATGGCCCCGGCCACGGCACGGGCCATCTGTTCCTGCTGGGGACGGTGCTCAAGCTTGAGCGAACGCCGTAGCCAGCCGTCCGCCGCGAACGCCTGCGCAACAAGCTCCGGCATCCGGCTTGCCGGAGGCGGGGGCGGTGCAGGGGCTTCGCTCAGTCCGATCATTGTTGGGATTCAGGCCGACGGGCAGTCATTGTGCGTCCGGCAGAACAATTGGATTTGCGCTTTGAAAGCGACGGCAAAATCTAATCCGTTAATTGCCGGGTCCCGATCCCACTCGTAACGAGAGCGCCCGAAGGAAGGGGCGGATCCAATTCCGCGGGCGCGGCGACCGCGGTGGCGTGCCGCTGACGATCGGTGTCTTTGCCCATGAAGGCAGCCCCGTTGTTGTCTGCCTGAACAGCCTTCGGCTGCTGGCTGGAAACCACAGGTGACGCCGGGAAAATCGGCTCCGTATCGTGGTTTCTGCGCTCCTTGACGGAGTTCCTTCCGTTTTGAGGTCTGCTTCTCGGGCCAGAAAGCGGATGAGAATCTCGCGGAAAATAGGCAGAAACCTCCCGGGCTGAGGAGCGTCTTCAGAATGGAATTGTCGAATACCGTCATTTTGCAGTTCCCATCGGGCGTCCGTCCGGCCATTTTCCCAAAAACCGGGACGATGACGCCTGCCGCTTCCCCATGCGCTTGCGAAAGAAAGGCAAGGATCATTTTCCCACCCCCATGGTCCGATCTCCCGAACTGCTTCCGGCCGCCACTCAGCCCGCTGGTCTGCCCGCCGGGCAGGCCGTCCGGCCGATGGCTGACCTCTGCATCGGGATCAGTGCATCTAAACGACTTCCATCATGAAACGCCTGTCCATCCTGTTTCTAGTCCTTGGGATCATTGAGAGCATTGTTCCGGCATTTCCGGCCACTGGCCGCAAGGTGTTGACCGATGCGATCGTGCCGACGTTCACGGGAGGGACCGCCGGCCAGCCCGGGCAGATTACCCGACAGGTTCTCACCGCGGGCGAACTCGCGGCGAGCCAGCCGGTGCAGTTTTCGCTGAAGATGCGGAACTATGCCGAATTGCAGGCCCGTGTGCAGGGCGGCGAAGTCCTGTCGGCCGACGAACTGGTCAACCGCTATTGTCCGACCCACGAGGCGTGGGCAAAGGTCGCCGAATGGGCCAGGACACAGGGACTGAGCGTCAATGCCGAGGACCGGTCGCGGATGACTGTGTTTGCCGCCGGATCGGTCGACCGGATACAGAGGGCGCTGCAGGTGACGTTCGCCCGGGTGCTCGGCACAGACGGCAAGGAATATACGAGCGCGGTCACGGCGCCATCCATCCCGGAGGAGCTCAGCGGACTCGTCTCCAATGTGCGCAAACTTCAGCCGCACCTGCGACCTGTCCACCATGTGACGGTTGCGCCCATCGAGATCAGCGCATACCTGTCACCGGTGACGGTCGCCCAGCTCTACAGCGCCTCCGGCATCGGATGGGACGGGACCGGACAGACGATCGTCATCTGCGGGGAGGGCCCGGTCAGCACGAGTGACCTGACGGCATTCTGGCAAAATTGCGGGCTCTCGACCACGTTGAGTCAATTCAAGGAGATCGATCCCAACGGCCCCCCATTGGCTGATGAGGCCTCGGCCGAAGAAACCATGGACATCGAGTGGGCCAGTGCGATGGCCCCCAAGGCGCAGATCGTCTATTTCTCCTCGACGGACGCGGCCGCCTTTCAAGCCTGGCTGTTGAGCCAGACAACCTACAGTTCGGTCTGCCAGGCAACCTCGAGTTACTCGTACTTTTTTGGAACGACTCTTCCGGACACCCAGTATTATGCAGCCATGGCGGCTGTCGGCCTGACGTATTTCAATGCCACGGGCGATTATGGCTCGACCGGAAGCGCTTCCGGCTCTTCCTCGGTCACCTATAATGTCAATGGAACGACCGGAACGGGATATCCGTCGTCGGATCCGTATGTCACGGCGGTGGGAGGAACCGTCTTGTATTCCCAGGGCACATCGGTCACGGAAGGCGGATGGTGCCTTCCCAATGGCAAACCGTTGAGCGCAGACACCGGCTACAGCGCAAGCACGGGCGGCGTCAGCACGCTTACCCGGCCGTCCTGGCAGACCGGCACGGGACTTCCATCGGGAAGCCTGCGCTTCGTGCCGGACGTGGCGGCGATGGCCTACGGAAATTTGCTTGGTTATATCTATTACAAGGGCCAGGCGGGCGGGGGCGGCGGCACCAGCCAGAGTGCCCCGATCTGGAGCGGGCTGT
>PMKA01000281.1 GCA_003157575.1 Opitutia bacterium | reverse complement strand
CGACCATTGCCCGGTGGGGATTGAGATCGAGTAGGTCTTCTCACTCTTTGGGCGGATCTTCATTGGCGAAGTAGATGTGTGCGGCATCGAGCTCAGCTTGGGTGTGACCTCGTTCCAGTTGTTTCTCCGGCTTGGAAGGAGGTTTTGTTGACAGCTGATCCGCCAGTGGAAGTCCTCCGAGGCTGCGGACAATCTTCACGGTTTCGACGCTGACGGTCACGACCTGGCCGACGAGGCGGAGGATGTACTCCNNCGAGCGGTTGCCGAGCCGGTACTCATTCACCTCGGGCGGGATGCCTTCGAACGTAAGGAAGCCGTTGTACGCCAACGCAGTCCTGTCTTTCGATAGCTTCATTCGCTCGACGCGGAGGTCGAGTTTGGCGCCAGGCGTCTCGATGCGCTTCAGCGGGTACTCCTTCTGCGACTCGTAGCCGATGTGCAGCTCGGCCAGCCTTCTGCCGGCCTCGGCGAACGCGGCGAAGTCGGGCNNCGCCATCGGCGTCGTAGGTGTAGAGGGGGAAGCACTGGGCCGCATCCAACGACATCAGATTCAGATTGGGAGCTGATCCACAAGCAAAGGACCAGAAACCTGCTCGTGCCCCGGCTGTGGGTACACAAATGCCAAGTTCGCCAGCGCTCCGCCCGGGGAAGAACTCAGCAGCGGAACCCGGGCGATCGATCAACAGTGGATCGAAATATAAGCAACGCTTCGAAAATGGCCGGTACGTCGATCCAACAATGCGATCGGCGTCAAACTCAGCGACCTGTTCCGCAAACAACTTCCTCTTGAGGGTTTCGCTCCATTTCACCTTCTCGTAGTGAAGGAAATCGTCCAGTTCGCGTGAATCGGGATGTTTCCTTTGGAACCGCGAGACCTCTGCGTTGTAGTCGTCGCAGAATTGTGCGGCGCTTTTTTCGAGCGGGTGTNNCAGAGCGAGTAGGTGCGGAAGACGGCATGAGCATCCAGACTGTCGCGGGCTTTTGTCTCCTTGGTCCCGAGCGTGAGGAAATCGTTGAACTCGGCGCTTTCTTCGTCGTGCAGCCAGGTGTGCCGTTCATCCGGCACAAGCTTTTGCCACTTTACGCCGCCGATGTGCTTCTTTTCTTCAAGCCATTCCCATTTGCGCTCCTTGCGCCAGTCCGCACCGACGGTCGCATAGCGGATAATCGCCTGGCGGCGTTTCAACACTTTCTGTTTGTGGCGGACGAATAGGGCGATGCTCACGCCGACCTGGATGCCGAAGACGTTATGCGTGGTGCCCGAGAGCTTGGGATTCTTGCGCACGTTGCCGTTCAGGTCGACCAGGTAAATCGCATCGAAATCCTCGGCGAGGTGCTTGCGCACGCCGTCGGCGGCGATGCCATCAAGATAGCCGTTGTTGGTCACATAGGCGACGATTCCATCCTCGCCCACGCGGTCGGTGGCCCAGCGCAGCGCTTTGATGTAGGGATCGCTGAGCTTGTTCAAAAGCGTGGCGGCGGAGTCGGCGGCGTAGGTGTTCCGAATGCGCTGATCGAGCTGCGGGTACTTCCGATTCTTGTTATTGTCGTTCTCGTCCTGCTGGTTCGCATTGTAGGGCGGGTTGCCGAGGATGACGAAGATGGGCGCCTTCTTCTGCCGGTTCACGCGCTCGGTGTTCTCGGCATACATGAACGACATCTCTGTCTGCTCGCGCGGTTCGGCGAGATCGAAGGTGTCCACGAGGCAGAGTCCGGGGAAGGATTCATAGGTGCCGATGCGCTCGTAGTATTCGTCATCCACGTTGAGGCAGGCGATGTAGTACGGCAGAAGCATGATCTCGTTGGCCCAGAGCTCGCCGGCATACTTGCGCGGCAGGGCGGTCTTGGGCAGTTCGCGCATGAGGTGCACGAGGAAGTTGCCCGTGCCGGTAAAGGGATCAAGGAAGTGCACGCCGGCGTCGCCCAGCTCGCGGCCAAACTCGGTGCGGAGGATTTCGCGGATGCTCGCAATCATGAACCGCACGATGGACGGCGGCGTGTACACGATGCCCATCGTGTCGGCCACCTTCACTGCGAAACCCTGGAAGAATTTCTCGTAGACCGTGTTCAGGAACTTCTGTTTCTCGGAGAAGTCATCGATGGTGTGGGCGGCGTTCTCGATCGCCAGATAGAAGCGGTCGAGTTTGCCGAGAAAGCCGGCGCGATCGAAATGGCCGGAGGCCAGGGCATCGATCACCTTTTCGATCTCGACGGCGACGACGTTGCGGCGAGTGAACTCGGGGTTGGAGAAGACGGTGCCGAAGAGCCGCGCGGTGAGCAGATGCTGGATGAGCATCTCCTCAACGGCCTCAACGGACAAGGTCGGGTTGATTGCGGTCCGGCAGAGAGTGGTGAAGGCGTCGAAGGCGGCGACAAACTTCTTGTTGGGAGCGATTGGGCCACGTGCCTTCTGGATGAGGTCCCCAACGCTGCGGCCAAGCTCAGGCAGCCGGTCGCGGAACTCGTCGACGGCATGCTCCCAATCCGCCAGCGCCGGCTCCGTGTAGCTGAAGAAGACAGCGAGAACCTCGACGAGATTTTCAGGACGGGCAACGCCGTCAGGAGCGATGAGCAGCAGGTCGCGGACGACTTTGCCGTCCTGCACGAGCAGGGCGCGGCGCGGCTGCCAGAAAAGGTTGTTCTTCGCCGGGTAGCCGAGTTTCAGCTTTGCCCGCATCTCGTCTTCGAGATCGTCGGAATCGTCTTTTGACTCCAGGCAGCCGTGCACAAGGCGGTATTGATCGAGCAGAGCGCCATCGAGTCGGAGCGAAGAATCGGCCTTGCGGCGCAGCTCGTACTCACGGACGAGCGTCCACTTGAGCGGTCCGGCGCATGCCTCGATGAGCTGGTCGAAAGCCCCGCGCACTGCGGACTCATGCCTGGCGCCGACGTTGGCGAACTGGGCCAGAGCGAGATAATAACCGCTGACGGCCCGATGAGTCGGCTTGAGGTTTAACAGCGCGGCCATGTCGAGTGGCTGCCAGCACAGCGCACCGAGTCGGGAGGCGCAAGAGCAGGCTTTCCTGCGGGGAAGAAGCAGGATAACGTTCTGGCCGGACGACTTCCATGGAACCCGGATCGGAATTGAAGGAACTGATGCTCGCGACGCCGCGGCTCACGCTTGCCGTGGCCGAGAGCATCACGTGCGGGCGGCTGCAGGCGCGCATCGGCGCGATCTCCGGAGCGTCGCAATTCTTCCTCGGCGGTCTGACCGCCTACACGATCGCCCAGAAGGCGCGACACCTCGGCGTGGATCGCGCGCGGGCGGAGGAGGTCAACGCAGTGTCGGCAGAGATCGCCGCGCAGATGGCGCGGGGAGCCTGCGCCTTTTTCGGCAGCGACATCGCGCTCGCAACGACTGGTTATGCCGAGCCGGCTCCGGAACGCGACATTGCGCGCCCCACGGCGTTCTGGGCGCTGGCGCATCGCGGCGCGGGCAACATTTATTTCGAGCGCGGGGGCCGGATCGAGCGGCCCGAAGCTTCGCGGATTGAAATGCAGGAGGCGGTGGTGGACGCCGCGTTCGCAGCATTGATCTGCCATCTGCGCAAGTTTCGGAGCTGAGGCCGATTCGCAGGTCGGAGACCGGCGCGCCGGTCGGTCCGGGTTCACCAGAGGGATGGCAGAACCGCTGCGTGGTCTTTCGGCTCCAAGATGGCGCAGACATCCTGGACAAGCAGCGGGCGGACGAAGGACGTCCGCTGCTACTGGGTCATCTTCTGGACGAGGTTCATCAGCGACTGGGCTTCGGGTTGCGGCTTGACCCAGTCGCTAAAGAGGAGCTCCGGCAAATCGTAGTGGGTGCCGTAGAATTTCTGCGTCGCCCCGATGAGCGGCGAGATCGTGCCGGTCTTGACGGTGGCCCCGGCGTAGAAGCCTTTCACGTTCGAATACACGAGCACCTGGCTGAAGACCTTTGTCGAGCGTTCAGCCTCGGCCGCAGCCGGCCCCGCCACGGCCTTCGCATCTACGCCGAACTTGAACCGCGACTTGAAAAGCAGGTGGGTGGAGGCGTCGTCCATCAGCAGGTAGATCGTCTCGATCGACTTTCCCCCGGCCTGCAGCCCGAAGCTGAGCTCGCTCGCCTCAATAAAGGCCGGCAGGCTCCATTGGCCGTTGGGCTTCCTGACCATGGCCACGCCCCAGCCGTCCTTTATGCCAAGGACCAGGCTGACCTGCACCTGGTTGACAATGAGGAGGCCCTTCGCCTGGCGGAGGACGGCGGAGGGAATCGCCTGGTCCGGATAAAGCGTGGTGTCCTGCATGATCGCCTCGCAGGTCTGGAGGCGGTTGGCGAATTCGGTGCGTTCAGGCTCGACGGCGCGGGCGGCGCAGGCGGACAGGAGGGCGACAGCGGCAAAGAGAAGTCTTTTCATGGCAGAATGGATAAGCGGCAGAGATGAAAGTTCCGGGGGTGTTGATCAGGATCAGGCAAAACATCAACGCCACGGATGAAGGGAAGATAGCGGGTCAGGACAAGCCTCTGCAAGACAGCAAAATCGTCGGCTTGAAGATTTCCCGCCGGGATTGGCACGGAGGCGCACGCCATTTTTTGAGACGCGACGCCCTCCTCCCGCTGTCGGGCGGCGAACGCAACGGTGGCGCAGCGTCCCCGGAGTACAGCCTGCGTTTGCGTCACGCCCCTCCGTTCGCCGGAACCCGTGCGTCCCAGGGCGCCTCAATCCAGGCCGCGATCCTCGAGGTCGGATTCGTCCCAGCCAAGGTAGTGACCCAGTTCATGAAGATAGGTGAGACGCACCTCGTCGCGGTAGAGTTCCTCGTCGCCCTCGGCGTAGTCCCAGAGGTTGTTCAGGAAAAGCAGAATCTGCGGCGGCAACGGCTCAGGAGCCCCGGGATCGGCGTCGTGCGGCTGGCCGACGAAGAGGCCGAGGATGTCCGGCTCCCAGCCCTCCGCGAGGATGGCATCGTTGGGGCAGGCTTCGAAACATACCGGCACTTGGCCGGCCTTCGTGCGCACCGCCAGGGGTAGCCGCCGCTGCGTCGCGGTGACGACTTCCTGCGCAAAGGCGCTGAGCTGGCGGAATTTCATGCGGAGCGGGCAAGCCAACCGGGGTGGATCCCGGACGGGTCAGGCTTGGGGTATCTCGGTCGAAAGGTCGAATCGTTCGTAGCGGCGGCCCAGCCACCAGACGACCGCCGCCAGCTCGCCGCCGAGAACGGCGCCGGCCGCGAGCGCACCCGTGAACAACGCTCCCGGTAGGGTACCCACGACCCAATACACCGGGAGGCCGCAAACGGTGGCCGCCAGAGTCGCGGGCAGCAGCGCCACGATCAGCACCAGCAGATAGCCCCCGGCGAAGATCAGCCGCTGGCCCATGACCTCCATCCCGCCGCCGACCTGGCCGACTCCGGACATCCACGTCGGAAAATACAGCGTCGCGGCAAACGGAATCGCCGCCATCAGGCCCACCACGGGAGGCACGAGCAGACCGACGCCCACCGCGCCCGCTCCGCTAATGAAAAGGGTGTAGGTCAATTCTCGCGTCAGC
>PMKA01000442.1 GCA_003157575.1 Opitutia bacterium | reverse complement strand
GCTCGGGGCCTTGACCCATTCGACTCCGCTCAGGGTCATCCTGAGCCTGTCGAACGGATGAGCCTGCCGAAACGGCGGCGGCCCTACATCCGACTGCATCTTTCCGGCCAAGCCCGGAGGTGTCGGCCTGCAGATTCGGCCCGCGAGGGGTCAACAGTCTGCATGCAGGCTGTGGAGTAGAGTGCGAAACATGCGGGAGCCCGTCGGATCACCGGATTGCCGGCGGCACGGTGACATGGGCCACCTGCCCGCGCCGCGACGGACAGCCCGAGGCCGCCGTCAATCGGCAGATATGCCAGATCCGGGTGTCGCGTGGGTTTTCGCTTTACCGGCCGGCCCGGGCGCGGCACAACGGGCGACCGTGGCGACAATCAAACGCATCGGTCCCGAAGAGATTCAAGCTGCCATCCGACAACTGGCCTCCACCATCGCCCGCGATCCCGCTCCAGGGGAGTTCGCCCCGACCCGTGTTCCCGTGGATGTCGCCGTCCTCCCGCAGACAATCTGATCCCCGACACCCCTTTTCTCCTCATTCTCCCGGCGCCGCCCGCGGAAAGGCTCGATTGGCCCCCTCGCTGACACGCCGCCCAAATCAATCATCCTCCGATGCCCTGGAACCGCCGAAATCTGATCGCAATTGAGGAACTTAGCCGGGCCGAGATCGACCAGGTTCATGCAACCGCAGCCGTCTTCAAAAAGACCCTTCAGCGCAGCATGAAAAAGGTCTTGGCCCTGCGGGGAAAGACCATCGTCAATCTCTTCTTCGAGCCGAGCACCCGGACCCGCATGGCATTCGAAATGGCGGCCAAGCGCCTGAGCGCCGACGTGATCTCGTTCGATGCCAATGCCTCCAGCACGACAAAGGGCGAGACGCTGCGCGACACCGCGCAGAACATCCAGGCGCTCAACGCCGACATGATCGTTCTGCGGCACTCTGCGGCCGGGTCCCCCCTTTATCTTAGCCGGCTGCTCAACATTCCGGTCATCAACGCGGGCGACGGCGCCCACGAGCATCCGACGCAGGCGCTGCTCGACACGTTCACAATGCTGGAACACTTCGGCTCCCTGAAGGGCCGCAAGGTCGTCATCCTCGGGGACGTGCTCTTCAGCCGCGTCGCCCGCTCCAACATCTGGGCGCTCACAAAACTCGAGGCGGACGTCACGCTCGTCGGTCCCTCCACCCTCGTGCCGCACTGGTTCTCCGATCTCGGCGTGAAAGTCTCCTACGATCTCAAGTCCGCGCTGGCCGACGCCGAGGTCGTCATGCTCCTGCGCATCCAGCACGAACGTCAGACCTCCAGCCATTTTCCCTCGCTCGGCGAATACACCAGCATGTTCGGCCTGAACAAGACCCGCGCCTCCTGGCTCAACCCGAAGGCGATCATCATGCATCCCGGGCCGATCAACCGCGGCGTCGAGATCGACAGCGATCTCGCCGACTCCAGCCGTAGCGTCATCCTTGAGCAGGTGCACAACGGACTGGCCGTCCGCATGGCCGCGCTCTTCCTGTGCTCCGGCGGACACCCCGAAGCGGCTTCGGCGAGCGTCTGACTTTCCCCTTCTCATGAGCCTTCTCTGGATTTCCAACGCCCGCATCATCGATCCCGCAGCCCGGCGCGACGCCCCTGGCGATCTCTTCATCGCCGATGGCAGGTTCGCAGGCCCCTTCTCGGACGAGCAGAAACGCTCGGCGCAGAAGATCGACGCCGCCGGCCTCGTTGCCTGTCCCGGATTGGTGGACATCCATGTGCATCTGCGCGAACCCGGCCAGACGCACAAGGAAACCATACAGACCGGCTCCTGGGCCGCGGCCGCAGGCGGATTCACCACGGTCGTCTGCATGCCGAACACGACTCCGGTCGCCGACTCCGTTGGGACGATCGAATACATCCACAACGCGATCGAGCACGGCGCCGTCGTCCACGTCTATCCGACGGGCTGCATCACGGTTGGCCAGAAAGGCGAGCAGCTTGCGCCCTCGGGGTCCCTCAAGAGGGCCGGCGTCGTGGCGCTCACGGACGACGGCCGTTGCGTGCAAAACAACGAGATCATGCGCCGCGCCGTCGAGTATGCGAAGATGTTCGACCTTCCGATCATGGACCACTGCCAGGACGAGGCCATGACCCAGGGCGCGGCGATGAACGAGGGCGTCATGTCCACCCGTCTCGGTCTGCGCGGATGGCCGCACGCCGCGGAGGACATCATCGTCTCCCGCAACGTCATCCTGTCCACCTACACGGGCGGGCACATCCATCTGCAGCACATTTCTTCGAAGAACTCGGTGGACATCATCCGCCGGGCGAAGAGCCGCGGAGTCCGGATCACCGCCGAGGCGACGCCGCATCATCTCGCCCTCACCGACGCGGCCCTCGTCGGCTACGATCCGAACTTCAAAATGAACCCGCCGGTGCGCACGGAGGAGGACCGCCAGGCATTGATCGGAGGGCTGCGCGACGGCACTCTTGACTGCATCGCCACCGACCACGCGCCGCATACCGATTACGAGAAGGACAAGGAGTTCGACTATGCCCCCTTCGGCATCATCGGCCTCGAGACCGCGCTGCCCGTCGTCCTTGACGTCCTTTGCGCGCAGGCCGGATTTTCCCTGCCGGACCTGATCGCCCTTCTCACCTGCAAGCCCGCGCGCCTGCTCGGCCTCGCCGCGGGCACGCTCGCCGNNCCGGCTTCAGCAAGTCGGCCAATTCCCCCTGGCACGGCCAGACCCTCACGGGCCGCGTCAAGACGACGGTGGTCGCGGGACGGGTCGTGTTCGCCGGAAACAAGATTGTCGGGTGACGCCTCGTTGACGGGACCGGGAGACGTGGTCGTTTTTCCCCTTTTGCGTCAGCCCCGTCTGCCGGAGATACCCGCGCCGAGCCCATGCGAAAGGGGAATTCAAGGCCAACTCTCGAAATAATTGCTGTCTCCGTCCGCCTTTTGCTGTAAAGCTCCGACTCATGCCACAGATTCCCGACGTCCGCTGGCGACAGCGGTTTCAGAGCTTTCGCAAGGCTTTCGGCCAGTTGTCCGCAGCGTCGGATTTGGTGAAGCAGCGGAAGTTGTCGGAGCTCGAGCAAC
>PMKA01000362.1 GCA_003157575.1 Opitutia bacterium | reverse complement strand
TGCATCGTAGTCCGAAAATAGGTCCGTTGATCGGTCCGTTTCAAGGCAAATACTGAATCGGCGGCCGGATATTACAGGAGCTCGCGGACGGAGCAGAGGGAAAAGCTGAAACGGGAAGCACCGATCGATCTCTAGAATTACATTGATCACAGCTAAGATTTCACGCGGCGTGAAATCTTTTTGTGAGCTTTTTGTGGCAAGGGTTCCGGCCGCCAACGACAGCAGAGACCAAGCCTCGGAGGGGTAGCCACGAAAAGGCTCGAAAACGCACAAAAAGGTCCTGCCGACGCAAAACTTGGTCGAATTCAGCTGGTTCGCATTCGCTGTTCCCTCTGTGAGCTCTGTGTTGAAAAGAAGCGGCAGTTCGGATTTTAAACACAGAAGCCACTCGCTTACGCTCGCAGCTACAGGGAGCGGAAGCCTCAACCGCTTTCAGCTTTTCAGCGTTTCGCCGCTAGGCCTCGTCCTTCGACGGCGTGATGTAGTAATCCTTGTACGACTTGTCGTAGTACTGCGAGTAATAGTAGCCCGAGACGTTGAGATTGAGGTTGTTCAACACCGCGCCGAAACAGGACACATTCGTGTCGAGAATCTTTTGGGCGCAGAACTGGGCCGCCTTGCGGCGAACCTTGTTGAAGCAGAGCGTGAAGATGCAGCCGTCGGACAACGGCAGGAGCATGAGCGCGTCGCTCACCGCCGCGAGCGGCGGCGTGTCGAGAAAGATGTGGTCGTAGCGGGTCCGCAACTCGGCGATCAACTGCTCGAACTTCGGATCGTTGAGCGCTTGAGTGGGATTATGCGCCCGCCCGCCCGAAGGCAGGGCATCGAGGCCGGCGAATTTGGTGTGGACGACCGCCTGCCCAACAGTGATTTTGCCCGCGACGCAATCGATCACACCGTGCTTGTTTTCCAACCCCAGGGTACGGTGGACCGACGGCCGACGAAGATCGCAATCGACGATGATCGTCCGCTCGCCGTGGGCGGCGTAGGCCAGGGCAAGATTGGTCACCACGAAAGACTTCCCCTCGCCAGGCAGCGTACTGGTGACCAGGATGCATTTTGCCGCCTTGCTCTCCTCCTTAAGGCGCAGACCTGCATAAAGGCTTCGAAATGCCTCGCCGACGAGGCGGTCGGAATCGTTCACCACAACGGTGGACTTCTCCTGTGCATCATCGCCCTTCATGTGCGGGACGACTCCGAGCAGCGGGAGACCGACCACGTTTTCGATGTCGAACACACTCTTCACCCGGTCGTCGATGAACGCCAAAAAGAAGGCGCACGCGACGCCGAGGAACAGCCCGCCGACAAACCCCAGTCCGACGTTGAGCGGGATATTTGGGGAGGTTGGCGCGCCGGGGGGCGCAGCCCGGTCGACGACGCGCGCACTCTGGCTCTCGATGGTGCCCGACATGGAGGTCTCGCCCATCCGCGCGAGGATATCTTCGAGCAGCTTGACGTTCACCTCGTAATCGCGCTCGCGATTGTCGTACTCGACCCCGTAGCGGTCGAGTTTCAGCGAAGCTTCCTCCTGGGCGGCAAGCGCCTGGCGGGCCTCCTCGTTGTTGCGCGACGCCGTCTGGTACTCCACCTCGACGGCGGCGGCGGCGGCATCCACCGCGCGAGCCAGTTCCTGCTCGGTCTGGGCGAGCGAGTTCATCGCCTGGATCATCGTCGGATGCCGTTCACGGTAATGGTCGCGCAACTGGGCGATGCCGATCTTCTGCGCCGCAACCTGGCCGATCAGCTGGACGATCAACGGCTGGCTGGCAATGAACGACAGCTCCGTAAGGTCCTGCTTGTTCTGGCGCCGCTCCTGAACCTGCTTCAAACGGACGCCTGCATCGGCCATGATGTTGGCCGTCTCCGTCAGGTGAGCGCTCATCGATTTCAGCTTCTCGGTTGTGATGTCCTTGCGCTGATCGAGTGAAACAAGATTGTTCGCCTGCCGGTAATTCTGCAGATCGATTGCGATTTGCCCCACCTTCGCCCGCTGCGTGTCGGCCCGGGCCTTGAGTTCCTCGACAGCCTTAAGCGAATCTTCCACACGAATGTTCACCGTGTAGGCGATATACTCGTCGACAATGGCGTTTGCGATGAGCGCCGCGACCTCCGGGGTCGGATGCTGGAAAACGACATCGACCATCAGGCTCTGGCGCTGGGGCACAATCCTGCGATGCCCCCTGAGAACACCCAACACCCCTGGCACGCCGCCATTCTTGTCGCGATACGGCGCAAGCAGGCGTTCACGCGTTGAACCAGAAAGATGTTCCGCAACTTTCGACAAGATCGCGTCGCTCTCAAGGATTTTGACCTGCGTGTTAAGGTCTTCGGCGGACGAAACGGTATCGTCCATGACATTCTGCACCTTCATGACCACCGCCTCGTGCCGGAAAATCTGCACCCTGGCAGAGCTCTCGTACGTTTTCTGCTTCGCCAGCGTCCAAACGAGCACCGACAAAAAGACGGCGAGAAAAACCACGACGATGTACCAGATCCTCTCGCGCAGGGTCAGCAGGTACGTCTGGAAATTCCGCTGCGCGACGGTGCTGCCGTATTCGTTGCCATACCCGTATCCATAGCCGGAATATCCCCCGTAACCGGGGGTCGAGGGAGCGGAAGTTTGCGGTGCCGGAGTCGGTTCCTGTCGTGGGTGTGGATCCATTAGGCGCGAGTCCTGGTTAGAAAATGCGCTCGGGCACGTAGATGACATCGCCCTTTTGCAGCGGCCAATCTTCCTTCTTCCGGCCCTGGATGATCGCGTCGGCGTCTATGATCTGGGCCTCCGTCTTTCCATCCGCGGTCTGGCGTGTGACCTTGATCCGGCTGCGGTCGGCGAGCCGCGTGAAGCCTCCCGCACCTCCGATTGCATCCAGCAGGCTCATCGACTGTTCCGTCGGAAAGGCGACAGGACCGGCCTTGTTCACCGCACCGAGCACGTTGACCGTCCGGACTGCGTATTCGAGCACGCTCACGCTCACTTGGGGACGCACCAAGTAGTCGCGGTCGTACAAAGTCTCGATCAGCTCGGTTGCCTGGCGGACCGTCATCCCTGTCAGATTGATGGTGCCAATCAGAGGCAGGGTTACCTTGCTTTCCTGCGACAATCGGACCTCCCGCTGCAGGCCATCCTCCTGGAAGACCTGGACCCGGATCAAATCCGAGGGTTGAAGGACGTAGTCAGGCAGCGAGGCCGGCGCAGGAGCCGCAGCCGCAGGCGGTGCGTCCGCGGCGCCGGCAGCGCACGGTCCGGCGATCAACGCAAAACAGAGGATGCCGAGGAAAAGAGATGCCCGTGCCATGCTGGACGAAAAATCAGGAGATACACCCATTGAATTGAGGCCAAAAAGAAACGGAAGAAGACCGGATGATCTTCTTCCGCTCAAGAGAAATCAAGTCCGCCAGGATCAGAACTTCAGGGTGCCGGAAACGCTGACTATGTTCTGCGTATAATCCGACCCGGAGTTCGTGTTGTCCTTCTCGTAGCTGTAGGCGACCTGGAAAGAAACGTGTTTGTTCACCTGGTAATGAACGCCCAAGGTACCCTGCCAGTCATTTTCGCGTCCACCGGTGCGGTAATTCACATTCTCATACGTAAACCTTGCATTCGCGCTGAAGCCGTACTCAAAATTCGTCGTCGCACCAACCCAGCCGGAAAGAATCTTCTGCGACGAGCCGATGATCGAGCTGTTAAAGTCATCCGATGCACCCAATTGGATCGTCGTCTTTGGCGAAACGATGTAGGTGAAATTAGCACTCCCGCCCGGAAGCCACTGATTTTCACCACCATTCCAATGCCGTCGGCTCGCACCAATGGAGAACTGTCCGCTGAATTTCTCCGTGAACTGGCCTCTAGAACCCACGCCGATGAAGATATCCTGGTAGTTCGGAATATTGGTCGAGAAATCGGTCTCGCGGAAACGGAGGTCCAAACTCGCATCGACATCCGGGGCCATCTTGCTATAGACATCGACTGGAAGCGCGTAAACGGCCGTGTTGGCAGAGCCTGGAACCTTGTAGAACGTACGGGAGAAGTCGCCACCGACCCCTAACGAGGTCTTTTCGGTCAAAGCCAGCTCGCCTTTGGCGCCGACATCGGTGAGGTCGCGGCGGATGAGTTCGTTGGAGTTCCGAAGCCCGACGCCGTTGGAGGCCAACTCAACATACGATGCGTTAATGGAACCTTTCGTGCGATCGTTGTTGTAGTTCACGTTCGCAGTCAAGTTCGCCAGGCTTGAGTTCTGGGCCGTCTCCTTGTCGTAGAGGGAAAATGCCTCCTGATAAATAATCGTCCCCTGGGTCTGGGCGGTGTTTCCGAAGTCAAACTCCAAGCCGGGCGTCAGCGTCGTGACGTAATCGCTTACGGCGTTATTGGTTCGAAGGAACAGATTGTCATTATATTGTTCCTGCACGGTGCCGGTCACGAACAATCCTGAACCTTCGTCAGGCGTCAGCGCTGCCTTCAACGGGAGTGAACCGATACCTGCTGTGAGAAACAGGCCACAAACGATCAGACGGTTTGATTGCATGATGAAAATTGGTGTCGGGCGTGGAAAGAGCCCCGATGGCGCAGGGCTCTTATGCTATATTCGCAGCCCCCTAATTGCCAGGTGGCGGCGAAGAGCGGTCAATTTCGAGTAAATCATTGGCAAGTGCAAGTAAATTTTTCTGAAGCAGGTCGCGGGCCAACGTGATATCCGCCGGTTGGTCCGCCGTGGCAATGGACCGATCGCTACCGGCGGTTTGGACAGCCGCGGACCGGAAGAGAAAGGCGGATCAATCCCAGTCATTTTACAGGAGCTCGCGGAGGGAGCGGAGCAGTTTCCAGGCGGCCTGGAAACTGTAGCGCCGGTCTGCAACCGGCGGCCGGTTGACATCCGCGTTATCCCTGCCTGNNGCCCGGCGCAGGCAGGCGTGTAATTCGCGGTAAAATGGATTGGGGATCGGAACCCAAGCCTCGGAGTCGTGGCCACGAAAAGGCGCCATAACTCACAAAAAGGTTTTGCGGACGCAAAACCTGGGCGGCGGGGCCGCGGGAAGAAGGGCTGAAGGACTAAAAGGCTGATGGGCTGAACCGACAGCCTCCGGTTATTGTGGTTTTTTGTGAGCTATTTGTGGCAAAAGGTTCCAGCCGCCGACGGCAAAGGCCTTCGCGGTCCTTTGCGCCGCTTCGCGGTTATCCAAACCCGCAATCCGTTTCACCGCGGATAGGAAGAGAAAAGCTGAAACGCTGAAAAACCGAAAAGCTAAAGGCTGAAATCAGAGTCCGGCTCCTGCTAAACAACGTTGTTTGGACCGTTCCCGGTTTCCTCATGCTCCTGCTCCCGGCGCAGTTTCTCGGCGGCGGCTCTGAGCGTGCCCGCCTGCTCCCTGCTTATCAGATCCTCTACTTCCGGGATGACGATCTCCGGCTGCTTTCTTTGGATCTGGCGGTAGGCCCTGATCGCCGCGAGCCAGCCGCTGTAGGGATCGTCGGCCGGCCGCCGCTTCTTCAGTTGGGATTTGATGTCCCCGGCGAAATACGCCGCCATCAACAACGCCCGAACCCGTGCTTCACCCTCGGGCGCATTGTTCTGCACCCACGGCAGAGTCTCTGGGCTTGCCTCGAAAAAAAGGA
>PMKA01000402.1 GCA_003157575.1 Opitutia bacterium | reverse complement strand
CAATGTGCTCAACAGCGTCAACATCTCCGCCACCCTGGTGGCCGACCAGGTCAAGCAATCCAAGTCCGTCAGCATCTCCCGCGTGGCCGCCCTCATGCGCGAGCACGCCGGCGACCTCGGGGAGTTCATCACCTGCGATCCCAAGGGCCGTCAGTTGCCGCTCTACCTCGGGCAACTGGCCGAGCACCTGGACCGCGAGCAAATCGCCCTGCTCAAGGAGCTGGAGTCGCTGAAGCAAAACATCGAGCACATTAAAGACATCGTCACCATGCAGCAGGGGTTTGCCAAAATCTCGGGCGCCTCCGAGACCATCAACGCCACCGATCTGGTCGAAGACGCTCTCCGCATGACCGGCGACACCCTCCAGCGCCACCTGGTTCGCGTCTCGCGCGAATACACGCCCCACCCGCCGCGGGTGACTCTGGAAAAGCATAAGGCCCTGCAGATCCTCATCAACCTGATCCGCAACGCGCAGTTCGCCTGCGACGAGGCGGGCCGCGGGGACAAACGCATCTCCATCCGCGTTAACAACGGCGGCGATTTTGTCCGCATTACCATCGCCGACAACGGCGTGGGCATTCCGCCGGAGAACCTTGATCGCATTTTCACTCACGGCTTCACCACCCGCAAGCACGGGCATGGCTTCGGGCTGCACAGCAGCCGCCAGACGGCCAAGGAGCTGGGCGGCGCCCTCCTGGTCCAAAGCGAAGGCCGCGGCAAAGGCGCCACGTTCACCCTCGAACTGCCCGTCGCCGCCAAGGGCGCGGCTTGACGCGATTGACATCCGGCATGGCTGACGGCAAGGTCAGGCATAGTGAAAACCAATCCGCTGCGCCAGTTGGTCAGAGATCCCAAGAGGGTGAAGCGAATGACTCGGGCCGGAAAAGCGGTCCAGATCACCGATAAGGGCGAACCCCTCTGGATCCTCCAACCGGCGGCCGGGCCGTTTGACAATCCAGAGCGGGCCAAGGCGATCGATGCGCTTCTGGATGACGTCCTGGCCGCACCGGAGTCTTCGCTGAGTCTGTCGAAGATCGTTAAAGACGCCCGGCGATCAGAGTTTTCGCCCCGATCTCATCCAGCAATCCGCAGAAGTTCCGCTGCGCGGCTTTCCAGCTTAGCGATTGCTTGAGCGCCTCCAGATTCATCGACGCAAGGTAGTTCCGACCGGCTCGCTGGCGCAGGACCTCGTCTTCCACCGCGCGTTTGAAAGCCTCCGAATCGAACGGCCTGACATAGCGCACGAAGTCGCCGAAAACCGGGCGGTAGCAGCCCAGCTCGTAGCCGACGACCGGAATGCCCGAGGTCAGGGCCTCGCCCACCACAATCCCCCAGCTCTCGTAGCGGCTAGGCATCACAAACACCCGGCTCGCCTTGAGCAGCCGGAACTTTTCGGACTCCGACACCACGCCGGTGAAGGTGACCTTGCCGGCCAGTCCCAGCTCGCGGATCTTCGGTTCGAGCAGGTCCTTGTTCCGGCCGATGATGACCGCGCGGAAATCCGGGCACGCCCGGCCCAGATGCGCCAGCGTGGCGAGCAAATCATCGATGCCCTTTTGCGGATGCACGCGGCCGGTCCAAACGACATCGTATTCCTTGGGCTGCGGGGGCGCGAGGTCGCCCATTTCCACGTCCATCCCGTTGGCCACGTAAGTGAGATTGCGCTCGGCATAGCCGAACCGCTGGAGGTAGGCCTTCATTTCGGGATGGCTGTAGGTCATCCGGCCCCCGCGACAAAAACGGAACATCCGCAGCGAGAATTGCTGGCTGGCCCAGTAGTAGAGCGACGGCAGCCGCGAGGGCGGCACGTCCGGCCGGCCGCGGGCGACCACCTCCCAAAACGAGGGCGCGATCATGCCCAGATACAACACTTTGGCCCGCGCGCGGCACAGGATCAGCGGGATGGTGTCGAACCAATAATCGCTCATGGCATACGCCACGTCGTCCTCGCGGACCTCCTTGAGGCGCGTCATCGCGCCGGCAAACCGCCGGGCAAAATCGAACAGCAGCCGGAACTGGCCGGAAAGCGAGGTGACATTCCCCAGGTTCCCTTTGCCGCGATCCGTCAGGGTCAAATTCAGCGGGAACCCCTGCTTTTCGAGATATTCCTTGAAGGCGTGGCCGCCTAAGAAATGGATGCGCCAGCCGTGGCCCAGCACCGCCCGGGCGATGTGGGCGAAGTAAATATCCCCGCCGCCGATCTGGCTTGAAAAGATTCCGTTGACGAAACAGACCAGGCGTTGCGCGGCGGCCGGGCCGGAGGGTTTTGCCCCCGCCGGGGCGCCGGATGGCGCGGCGGGGCCGACGGATTTAATCGCTTGTTTCACCTGAAGCTCCGCAATGAGAGATTTTTCCTTTCCGCGCCGTTGATACGTCCACCAGCCCCAGGCATTGCCGAGGAAAGCGCCGACGCAGGCGGGGGTGTGCCAGAGCCAGCGCGGATCGCGGTCCCGGGCCAGGCCCGCCAGGGTATGCCAGAGCGGGCCGGCGAAGGTGACGCAATACAAGGCCGCCGCGGGCAGCGGCATCGCCGGACGCTCGTTCATCCAGTTGAGCGGCATTTCCTCCTGGACGCGGAGAAAATGGACTGTGGCCCGGCGGCGTTTCCGGACGAAGCCCCAGAGTGTGGGCACGTAATAGTGATGGACGCCCCGGCCCCGGAGCCGCAGCCATTCGCGTTTGCCGGCGCGCATGAGGTGCATCGCCACGTGGGTATCCTGGAAATGCTCGCCCGCCTTGACCGAGTCGAGATCGGCGCGCCGAAACACGAATCCATTGGCGCCGAGCGGGTAGGAGAGGGAGCCGCCGGGGAGGGTCCAGCGTTCGACCTCTCCGGCGCGTGCCACGAGCACGGGGTTGCGGCTCATCAGCCAGCAGACCGGGTCGCTGATGTGCAGCAGGTGCGTCAGGTAGGCGCAAAACGAGGTCATCTTGGGCGAGGCGGGATAGTAGGCCTCAACCCCGAGCGCCTGCGGGTTATCCGCCAGCGCCTGGACCGCCAGCGCGATATAGTCCGGATGGCTGATCTCGTTGTCGGCATCGACGAACACGACGTAATCGCCGGTGGCACGGCGCAGGGCCAGGCGCTTGCCCTCCTCCATGTTCTTCCCGTTGTCATCCACCACCACCGCGCCGTAACGGGCGGCGATTTCCCGGGTCCGGTCCGTCGAATGCGCGTCCGCCAGGATGATTTCGCACCGCTCCCGGGGATAGCTCTGCCGGGCAATCGACGCCAGGCAATTCTCCAGCACGGCCTCGGCATTGAGCGTCGGCATGATGAAGCTGACGCG
>PMKA01000335.1 GCA_003157575.1 Opitutia bacterium | reverse complement strand
GAAGCGCAAGATGAAGTTCAGCCGCCGGCTCGCCGCCCTTACCCTGGGGATCCAGCGCGTCGCCGAGGCGAAGGAAAAACGAGGCCTGTTCCCCTAGCCGCAATGCCTTTCGGTAATACGGTCATGGGCGGCGGGCGAAGTCCCCCGGACCTCTAGCGGAACAACAGCACCGGCACCCGGCAGCGGCGAATCATCGACGTCGTCGTGCTTCCGATGATCAACTGCCGGATGCGGCTGTGACCATAGGCGCCCATGATGAGCAGATTGATGCCGTGTCCCTCCACGTAGCCGCTGATCTCGTTGTCCGTCACGCCCACAAGCAACTGCGCCACGGGCGTGCAGCCGGACGCGCGCAGGACGCCATCGGCCGCCTGCAGCGTCTTCGACGCCGCCTCCTCTTCGTGGGGCGCGGCCACCGTCACCACATGCAGCTCAAGATCGCGCAGGGCCGCATTCGTGGAAAGGAATTCGAGCGCCTTCTGGCAGCTCCGGCCGCCGTCGTACGCAAAGAGAATGCGCTGCACCGGCTTGAACGCACGCGACGTGACAAGACACGGCTTGTGGCTCGCACGAACCACCCTCTCCATCGTCGAACCCAGGTGTTCCGTCGCAAAGTTCGCGTTCTCGCCGCGCTTCCCGAGCATGATGAGGTCGATCCGGTCCTCGAACTCGTGAAACGTGTCGACGAGGAATCCCAGCTTGTGCGTGAAGCCGACCGGAGTCTGTGGAGCCCTGGACGCAAAATGGGCCCGCGCCTGCTCCAAAATCGCCTTCGCCCTCTCCTCCTCAAACTCCTGGAGCCGGCCGAGCACCGCCTGGTAGGGCTGGACGCCAAGACTGCCGCTGAGGTCGGCCACCATCGGCACCTCGAACTGCCTCAGATCGGAGACGTACAGGATCTCGAGCGAGGCTCCGGTGCGTCCGGCGAGCCACGCCGCGTAATCGTAGCAGACAAACGAATAGGCCGAGCCGTCGGTGCAGACCAGGATCTTTTTCATGGTGGGTTCCTTCGCAGATCAGGCTGGTGCGGACGTTTTGTTCCAGGCCGCCGCCACTGTGGGAGAGCGCTCCAAAGGCGTCAAATCTTCGTGCCGGGAGGAAGAACCGTACCCTTCGGAACCACAAGCACGCCGTCGCAGATCATCACGTCGTACGGATAGTTTCCGTTGGGCTTGCCGTCAGGAGACAATACGCAGCCGTCGCCGATCCTCGCGTTTTTGTCTATGATCGAGCGCCGGATGTCGCAGCCCTTGCCGATCCCGACGGCTGGCAGGCCGTGGACCGCGTTTTCCTTGAGCTCCTCTTCGCCCTCATAGAAGTCGGCGCCCATCATCACGACGTCCTCGAGCCGCGACCCTTCGCGCACCATCGCGCGGATGCCGATGACGCAATGCTTCAGCAGCGTGTCGGTGATGATGCACCCGTCGCCCACGACCACGTGGTCGATCGTGCAGCGGTTGATCTTCGTCGCCGGCAGGAAGCGCGCATGCGTGTACACCGGCGTCCTGTGCAAATAGAAATTGAACGGCGGCAGCGGCTGGGCGAGCGCCAGATTGGCGTCGAAAAAGGCCCGCACCGTGCCGATGTCCTCCCAATAGCCCTCGAAGATGTAGGCGAACAGGCGCTCCTTGCCGAGCAGGCTCGGGATGACCTCCTTGCCGAAGTCGGTCATCTGGTTGTTGAGCGCATCCTGCAGGACGTCGCGGCTGAAGAGGTAAATGCCCATCGAGGCCAGGCAGCGCTTCTCGGTCGACGGCGTGGTCAGGGTCGCCTCAAGCCCGGGGCTCATGACGAGGCTGTCGACAACTGCGGGATCCTTCGGCTTCTCCGCGAACTGCTTGATCTCGAGAGTGTCGTCCACCCGCATCACGCCGAGATGGTCGACCTGGGACGCGGGAACGGGCAGTGCGGCGATCGTGACGTCCGCGCCCGTGGCGATGTGCTGCGCGATCACCTTGCGGAAATCCATCCGGTAAAGCTGGTCGCCGGAAAGGATCAGAAGGTAATCGTGCGGATAGGTGCGAAAATGGACGAAGTTGCGCCGGACGGCGTCCGCCGTCCCCTGGTACCAGTTGGCGTTCTTTTCCGTCTGTTCCGCCGCCATGATGTCGACGAATCCGCGGCCGAACGAATCGAAGTGGTAGGTGCTCTGCACATGGCGGTGCAGGGAGGCCGTGTTGAACTGCGTCAACAGGAAGATGCGATTGATCCCCGAATTCAGGCAATTGCTGATCGGGATGTCGACCAGGCGGTATTTTCCGGCCAGGGGAACGGCAGGCTTGCAGCGTTCCTTGGTGAGGGGGTAAAGGCGCGTGCCACGGCCGCCGCCCATGATGACCGCGAGGACGCTTGGGTTGATGTTCATTTAGTTAAAGAAAACTCAGTGGACCTGCTCCGTGCCAGCCGCCCCGCCGTCAAGGCAGCCACCTTTCGTGTCGACAGAAGAAATCCCAGAGGCCAATCATAAGCGGTGGGCCAAGGAAGAGTCCCTTTGCCGGACTTGGGGAAGAGCTGAATTCTTGGCATGCTCAAAAAAGAACCGCCAGTCTAAAGAAATCAAATCCATGTGCGGAATCGTCGGTTACGTCGGCAAACAGAAGGCCTCGGCAATCCTCCTCGAAGGGCTCAAACGCCTCGAGTATCGCGGCTATGACTCCGCAGGCCTCGCGGTCGAGCACGATCACATGTTCGAGGTGGTCAAGAAGGCCGGCCGCGTTGACAACCTGGTGGCCCAGACGGCGCACAGGCGCCTTTCCGGCAACACGGGAATCAGCCACACCCGCTGGGCGACCCACGGCGGGGTGACCGATGCGAACGCCCACCCGCATGTGAGCAGCGACGGCAAGTTCGCCATCGTCCACAACGGTGTGATCGAGAACTACGTGGGAATGAAAAAGTTCCTGCTCGGCCAGGGATTTACGTTCGTCTCGGAGACGGACACCGAGGCGCTGGTGAATCTCATTGCATACCATTACAAGAAGGAGCCGGAGCGGCCGGATTCGAGCCGCTTTCTGGAGAGCGTGCGCAAGGCGCTGAGGCATGTTGAGGGCACCTACGGAATCGTCGTGCTGTGCACCGAACACCAGGGCGAGCTTGTGGCGGCCCGCAAGGGATCGCCCCTGATTCTGGGAATTGGAGACGGCGAATTCCTTCTCGCCAGCGATGTTTCGGCGATCATCACCCGCACGCAAAATGTCGTCTACCTGAAGGACGGCGAGATCGTGCACGTGACGCAGAAGAATTTCACGATCACCACGCTCGACATGGCGGACGTCGCCCCGGTGATCGACCGGGTGACCTGGACGTTGGAGGACGCCGAGATGGGCACGTTCGCCCATTTCATGGAGAAGGAGATCTTCGAACAGCCCGTCGCCTTGGAGAACGCAATGCGCGGACGCTTCTCCGAGGACCGGAGCACGGCGAATTTCGGCGGGCTCAACCTGACCCCCGGCGACTTCCGGCTGATCGACCGGTTCTATTTCTGCGCCTGTGGCACCGCCTGGCACGCCTGCCTCGTCGCCGAGCACCTGATCGAATGCTTCGCGCGCGTGCCGGTGGAGGTCGACTACGCCTCGGAGTTCCGGTATCGCAACGTTCCGCTGCGTCCCAACTCGCTCTTTTTTGTCATCAGCCAGTCCGGCGAAACCATCGACACGCTGGCCGCGCTGCGCGAAGCCAAGCGAAAGGGGCACGTCACAACGGCGATCTGCAATGTCGTCGGCTCGACGATTGCGCGCGAAGCCGATGGCGGCATCTACCAGCACGCCGGGCCCGAGATCGGGGTGGCTTCAACCAAGGCCTTCACCTCCCAGGTTCTCATCGCCGCATTGTTTGCCCTCTACGTCGCGCGGATGCGGGACATGAGTTTCAGCGACGGGACCCGCTATGTCCACGCCCTCAAGCAGGCGCCGGACCTTGTTCGAAAGGTGCTCGAGCAGGCGCCCCACATCAAGGACATCGC
>PMKA01000485.1 GCA_003157575.1 Opitutia bacterium | reverse complement strand
ACGGCGTCCGCCGTTTGTTTAGCAGCAGCGTGGAGGGCGAAGCCCGACAGGCTGCTGCTACAGCAGTCCTGCCTCCCGAAAACTATAGAAACCGCGGCCGGACGGGTCGCCCGTCTTGGCGCCGAGGATCAGATGGTCGGTGAGTTCGATGTCGACGGCGGCCGCCGCCTCGCGCAGCCGTCGCGTGACCTGGATGTCGGCCGAGCTGGGCGCCGGATCGCCGCTCGGGTGGTTGTGCACGCAGATGACCGTGGTGGCAGCCTCGCGGATCGCCGAGCGAAACACCTCGCGCGGGTGCACGAGGCTGCCCGTCGCCGTGCCGGAGGTGACCTCGACGCATTTGATCAGGCGGTTCTTTCGGTTGAGGCACAGCACCCAGAGCTTTTCGACCATCAGGCCGGTGATGATCGGTTGGAAATACGAGAACACGAGCTCGGCGCGGTTCAAAAGCGGCGATTCTCCCTGGCGTTCGCCCAACACGCGCCGGGCCACCTCCATGACCGCCATCAACTGGAGCGCCTTGACATGCCCGATCCCCTTGACGCGGCGATAGTCGGTTTCTGCCCAGCCGATGAGGCCTGCCAGCGAGCCCGCCTCGGAGACAAGTCGTGAGGCGACCGAGACGACATTCGTGCCGCGGCTCCCGCTCCGCAGAAGCATGGCCAGCAGCTCGGTGTCGCTTAGCGCGCCGGCCCCGAAGCGCTCCAGGCGCTCCTGGGGACGCTCGCCGACGGCGAGATCGCTGAGCCGGGGCGAAGTGCGTTTTGGGGTATCATCCATCCCACCGGATGATCCCGGAGAAAATGACGTTGAAAAGAATAAAAACTCCTATTCATCCAATTCCATGAGCCCAATCCTCCGGCTGATTCTATGCCGTCAAAAGGTCCTCCCCTTGGATTTGCGCGCGGCTTTTTACGCCAGGAAATCATTCTCTTCTGACGGATTGCCCAAACGGCGGGCGCCGTTTGTAAGGAGCGAGGAGGACGAAGTCCGGCGGGCTCTTAACGCGTAATGAGCTTCAGGAACTCGTCGTTGGTCTTCGTCTTCGAAAGCCGGCCGACCATGGTTTCCGCGGCCTCCTCGATCTTGAGCGGGACCAGTGCGCGGCGGAAGAAATGGATTCCCTCGAGCCGTTTCGCGTCGATGAGCAGTTCCTCCTTGCGCGTGCCGGACGCGGCGATGTTGATCGCCGGCCAGATGCGCATTTCGGCACATTTGCGGTCAAGGACCATCTCCATGTTGCCGGTTCCCTTGAATTCCTGGAAGATGACATCGTCCATGCGGCTGCCGGTCTCGACGAGGATCGAGGCGATGATGGTGAGCGAACCGGCCTCCTCCGTCTTTCGGGCGGAGGCGAAGAGCTGGCGCGGCTTCTCAAGCGCGCGCACGTCGAGCCCGCCGGAACCAGTCCGGCCCGAATTGCGCTGGGTGTTGTGGGCGCGCGCGAGGCGCGTGAGCGAATCGAGCAGAAGCACGACGTCCTTTCCGGCCTCCACCAGGCGTTTGGCCCGTTCGATGCAAAGATCGGCGATGCGCAGGTGACTCTCGACGTTTTCGTCGTTGGAGGACGCCCACACCTCGGCGGGGACGCTGCGCTTGAAATCGGTGACCTCCTCGGGGCGTTCGTCGACGAGCAGGATCATCACATGGCACTCGGGGTGGTTTTCAAGCACGCCGAGAGCGATGTCGCGAAGCAGCGTTGTCTTGCCGGCGCGGGGAGGGGAGACGATCAAACCGCGGGTTCCCTTGCCGAGGGGACAGAACAGGTCCATCGCGCGGGTCGTCATGCGGTGGTCCTTCATCTCAAGCTTCAATTGCTGGATCGGCGTGATGGTCGTCAGCTGCGTGAAGTCGGCCTGCCGGCGCCGGGCATCGATGTCCAGGCCGTCGACCTTCTCGATGAAGCGGACCTTCGGGTTTGGAAACCGCTCGTCCGGCGTGGCGGTGGCCGTGATGACGCTGCCCTGCTTCAGCTTGAAGCGGCGGATCAGCTCGCGGGGCACAAAGGGGTCGGTCGGCCGGGGTCTGCCGTTGCGTGTAAGGTCCAGCAGCGTGCCGGCCTTGTTGTTGTCAATGTCGAGAACGCCTTCAACGCGCACAACGTTTTCAGAAGGCGTGACGAGGCTGGCGGAGGGCGCCTGGGCGGCCGCGGCGGGCGGCGTCGGATTGTTTTCCATAGTGTTCCAAGAGAACCTCCGTCCGCTTGATGCCAGGCCAGTCTTGCGTTGCGCAGGGACCATTACGCGGCCCCAAACCCAATACGCAGGTTACCTGTGGTCGACTAAACGATTACCTTAGTGTCTCGTGAGGGCAGGGCAGACAAACCCTCGGCCGGGAGCTCAAAGGCCAAGCGAAACCTCGGAAGTTTCGATAACCACCCTAGGCCCTGTATCGGATCTGTCAACGCTCCAAAGCGATTCCCTGCCCGCAAGGAGAAGAATATCTGTGCTGCCGCCGCCTTTCGCGCAAAAAAACGACGAAGACGGTGGTGTTGGAAATCATTCTACGGTAGTTGGTTGACGTTCGGATTATGCAGTCGTTGAAGCCGGCTGAGCGTCCGCAGTGCCGGGCGCTGCGAATATTTTTAATTGGGCGCCGGACAACGGGCCACCGTGCCCTGTCGGCGCCTCGGTGTCGCGCGAAATCCGGAAGAGTGGTGTAAAAAATCCACTTGTAGAAATATTGGGAAGGTCCTCCGATCGGGTCCATTTTCTATGCACCGATCTGCCGGACCGTCTCCGTCCTCCGGTTTGTTTTGGCCTGATCGCCGCGAAATCGGCCGACACGGCCGGCAAATGGATGGATTTACGCTTGTCGAGATTCTCGCGGTCATCGGCCTCGTGGCGATTCTCGGTGGATTGGTGGTGGGAGCGGCTGAGGGCGTCCGGGCGCGGGCCGCCGCGGCTCGCGCCCGGACGGAACTGGCTGTTCTGACCCAGGCAATTGAGTCGTGGCGCGGCGAATACGGCGATTACCCGGCGGAAACCGACGCGGCCGGGTTGTTCGAGACGTTGACCGGACGGCGCGGGCCGCAACATCGCGTCATCAGTCCGCCGGGGCCGGCGTTCATCGAGGCTGGGCGCTTCAGCTTGATGGCGGCGGATGTCGCGGCGCCGGGCAACGTCCTGATGGATCCTTGGGGCCGGCCGTACCACTACGTTTACTTCACGCGCTCGCTGGGCGGCAGCCTGGCGCCGGGCTTCGTCCTGTTTTCGGGCGGCCCGGACGGTTCCGTGAAGCCGGACGATCCTCCCGCCAGCGGAGCCGGAGCAGGCGTGCCGGATCTGGCCGCGTCTGAGAACGCCGACAACATCTATTCGGGCCGATGACTCCGCCTTCTGCCAGCATTGTGCGGGCCGCAATGGCGTCTTTCGCGAAGCCGCTTCCCGGCGTTCGCGGCTGCAAAAATCCCCTGTGGAATTTCGCTGCCTTCACCGTCGTCGAATTGCTCGGCGTCATCTCGATCATCGCGATTCTCGCCGCCATTCTGCTGCCGACGCTCGGCGCTGCGCGGTCGGCCGTCCTGACGGCGAAAACGCGCGCGCAATTCGCTCAATGGGCCGCCGCCCTGGAACAATTCCGGCAGGAATATGGATACTATCCCGATCTTGCGACCGACGGACGGCTGGCGAGCGCGGCCGACACGGTGAAATTCGTGCGCACCTTGAGCGGTCGAAACGGCGACGGCACCGCCGTGGCCAGCGCGTCCGACCTCAACGGAAACTCGAAGCGGATCGCCTTTCACGCATTCGCCGCATGCGAGTTCATCGATCCTGCGCATCACGATAACTGCGGGGATGGCGGCGGTCAGTCCGTCTTGTGCGACGCGTTCGGAAACACGCAGATCGGCATCCTCGTCGACCGGAATGGCGACGGGCTCGTCATCCCCGGCGATGACGGAACCGTCGCTCCGGTCACCGGGGCACAGGGCGTCGTCGCCCTGACGCCTTCAGAAACCGACCTGCCGGCAGCCGGAGTGCATTCCGGCGTCCTGATCTACTCCGCGGGCCGCGGCGCCAGCCAGTCCGACCTGATCATGAGCTGGAAATGAAGAGAAGCACGATGGATTTCATCCCTGAAAAACAGGATCTGCCGTGTCGCCGCGAACGTCGGCGAGCGGATTCGGCGTCTCCGTCCGCCCGCTGGCCCACGTATCCGGATCCGAAACGGGATGCCGTCCCGTTCGTCACGCGACGCTCGTTTCGATCCAGTCTGCGCGTTTCCGCGCCGGCCTCGGGTTTCACGTTATTCGAGTTGCTGGTCGTGGTGGCGCTGATCGCCTCGCTTGCGGGAGGGATCGGTCTGGCGCTGCGCAAGCCGTCCGAGTCCGCGTCGCTGCAGTCGGCGCAGGCCACCCTCTCGGCCCTGCTCGGCGCAGCCCGCGGCCGGGCTGCTCTTTCTCAACAGAACGCCTGCTGCCTTGTCGCCGCCGATCCCTCGGATTCCGCCGCCTGCCTCCATTACGTCCGGGTTGTTGAACAGGACCCGGCGAACTCGTCCAACTGGCTGGCAAGGGACGACGGCGTCTGGCTTGCCGACGGCGTTTACGTGGTTCCGCCTGCGCCGGCAGGCGTGCCGGGCAATCCCGCGTGGCCCGCCTCGCGCCGCTCGACTGCCCTCCCGTCGTCCGCGCAATCCGTGTCAATCAACGGGGCGGCGGGCGTTTTGTATTACCCCGTGCAGTTCACGCCGCGCGGCACCACCGGCGGAGGATACCTTCTGCTGACGGTGGGACATTTCACGACCGGTTCGTCCGGTCCCGCGTTGACCATGGATGATTCCGACAACGTGCGCGGGGTGCTCATACGGTCCTTGGGCGCGCTCACGCTCGTGAACGATGCGGGGGCTCTCGGGCAATGACGTGGTTCAAAAAAACGGCCTGTGCGGCCAGGCGGCGAATTCCGGATGTCGATGGTCGACGCCGGACGGTGCGAGGGGCTGGCGCCTGTCGATCCGAGATGCCCGGAGTTCCGCGCCTGTCGGGGAGTTGCGGGGCCGATTCGTTGAAGAGGGAAAGTCCGCCGGCGAGCGGCGACCCTACGTCAAATGCACGGTTAAGGCTCGGAATCAACGATGTCCGGCGCGCGTTTTCCCTCGTCGAGGTGGTCGTGGCGATCGGCATCGTGGCCGTTTCGCTCGTCGCGATTCTCGGATTGCTTGCGGCGACAACGCATTCGGCCGCAGGTCTCGGCGACGCGCAAGGTGGCGCGTCCTTGGGCGGGAGCATCCAATGCGAACTGGATCGTCTCGAGGATCACCTGGGACTTCCGGGTCTGGCAGGCGTCGTTCCCCCGGGCGGTTCCACGGCGCCGCTTCGGCTCGTGGGCATGCGCGACGGCCTGTGCGTGCGCTGCGCGGACGCGCTGGATCCGGTGGCGAACCGTCCGTTGAACGATCCTGCGATTCCCGGCATTGCGCGGCGCGACCGGTATTACCTCATCGAATTGACCCGGCTGCCGGAGTGGGAGACGGCGACGGATTCGGGGTTCGTGGCGATTTGCGCGCGCTGCTCATGGCCCTACGAACTTCCCATCGGACCGGCCACCCCCGGCGTCTCGGAATGCGACGCCGATCCGGCGCGCGAAGTTCCGGCCAGCGAACGCCACGTCACGATCCTGTTGTTTGCCGTCACGCCATGAAGAGGGGAGGCGACAGGTCGCCGCTTGGCGACGGTTCTGATTCGGCAGAAACCGGCGCGAGGCTGCTCTTCAGGATGCAACCGGACAAACAAGGAGGATGCTCCCGAAGGAACTCAGTCCCGCTGAGCCCGCCTCGCATCGATGGAGATCGGCGCCACGCCGGGCGTCGTTCCAGCTTTACGCTCCTCGAATTGCTGCTCGCGGCGACGCTCACCGCGTTGCTGGCGTCGTTGCTGTTGGCAGTGGCGTCCGGCGCCATGGCGCATTGGGATCGTACGGCTGGCCGGCTCCGGGCGGCGGACGAGGCCCGGCTTGGCCTCGACCAGATCGCGCAGGATCTGGAGGCGGCCGTTTTTCGCTCGGACGGCAACGTCTGGCTGGCTGCGACAGTCCTTCCGGGAACGACCTTGTCCGGGCAATGGCGGTCGGCGGCGGCAAGCGCCCAGGGCAAGCCCGGGAACACGCATCCCGGCACCCTCAATCTCGGAGCCCAGGCCTGGGACGATTCGCGCTTTGGCGTCGCCGGAGTCTGGTTACGCTTTTTCACGACCAAGTCCGACTCGAATGCGAGCGCAGCCGAGCTTCCTGCTCCGGTGGCTGTAAGCTACCAGATCATCCGCCAGAACGTGACGTCGAGCTCCACATCCGAGCAGCGCTATCTGCTTTTCCGGGCGGAGGTGCGGCGGACGAAGACCACGGGCGGCGCACCGGGCGTGTTCGAGACGGGTTACGACCTCGATCCTGCGGCCTCGCCGGCGACGGCCTACATGACGGCGAGCGGCACTTCAGGCGATCCGGGCAACGTGCTCCGGCCTCCGCTTGGCTCGGCGCTTGTCGACAATGTGATCGATTTTGGAGTGCGGCTTTATGTGCGCGAAGGCGAAAACCTGCGTCTTGTCTTTCCCGCCGCACCGTCGCAACTCGGCGGCGCGCCGGCGGTCGGCATGCCCGCGGCGTCGGCGCCGCCTTCCGCCGAAACGGTCCATCTTGCGCGGTGCACTTCCGCCGCCGCCGATGACGCCTACGGGCACGCGTTTCCGGACGTCGCCGATGTCATGGTCCGGGTTCTGGACGACGAAGGCGCGAGACTGGTTGCGGCGTACGAGGCGGGCCGGCTGCGTCCGCCGGGAGGAGTGTCCGCCGCCGACTATTGGTGGGCGCTTGCGACAGCGCATTCGCAGGTCCTGACCCGCCGTGTCTTCATTTCAAGCCGATCGCTGTGAGCCGCGAGTTTGGCGTTTGATGGATGGGAAGGCCGGGAGCGTCCCATGCTGTGAGTCCCGCAGTTCCGGAAAGCTGCGGACATGGAGCAGCGGATTGGCGCAGACGCTGACTTGGGATGCATTTGGACGCTTGGGAGTCATCAACGATCAGTCTGGCAATTGCATGGCGACGGTATCGGATCGATCGCAAGGTGTCCGCGCGGGCGCGCAAATCCGACACCGCACTCACCGACAAGCTCAAATGAACACAAACCACAAATTCCGACCCCGTCGGATCGGCCCTTCTCCCGGGTCCCGGTTGACGAACTGGCCGAGCGAAGAGTTGTAATATCGTTGGCCGGAAACTTCATCGCAAAAATCCGCCTTCGCGGTTTCGGGCGCACGGGTGGGTCAAAAGTTCGATGACGGCCGGGATGGAGACAAACATCGTACATCAATCCCGAGATTTCGTCATAAAAGCGTCCGCCCAGTTCTGGGGCAATTTCAGCATAGTGACGGACCGCCTCCAAGAACTCAGCGTCCGCCTCGGGATGAAGAGCGCGGTTCACCAGCCAATCAGCTTGCGGGCCTTGGCCAAGGTGTCTTCCAGTGGGACGCCCTGAACCTGACCGCTCTGCAACTCGGCTAGCCGCCGCTGCCCCTCAACCTTCCAGGCAGATTCGATGCCTGCATCCCCTCCGCCATGCTTGGCAACCATGATGCGGTCCACGAGTTCGGCTACGACATCTTCGGGCCATTGGCTCGTCTCTTCTACTATTTGTTCGACGGTCATCGGCATAGTTTGGATGATAAGCGTTTCCCACGCCAATTCAACGAGGATTTCGCCGCCATGAACGCAATGTCGGCG
>PMKA01000285.1 GCA_003157575.1 Opitutia bacterium | reverse complement strand
CGGTCCGCAGCATAAAGGAGTGTGCGGAGACTCCAGAGCAAATCCAGTGTAGGCCGATTTGCGCATAATTTTAAGTATCAGCGATGGTGCGCCTTCGTCCGATAATTGGCGACGGGAGCCAACCGCCTGCGGACGAGTATCCTACGCGGCCATTCGATTGGGAGAACCACCGGCATTGCCGGGGTAACAGAGCGCCCCTCCGGGAAAATACACAACCAAAGTGCTGGAAACCGAATCCTATCTACCTCATGATACGGAGGTCGACCTCAGCCCCAGAGCCTGCGGGGACATTTCGCCCGACAGATTGCCCTTCCCATAGTGCTCCCGCGACCTCCAAAGGGTGGTGGTCCAGCCCGGTGAGCGGCGTAGTGTCGCCTGTTCGGAAACTGACCCATTACCCGCTTTTCCGGCCTCAACCGTCCAAGTACTGAAAGGCCTTACTTTGGAAGAGAGGGCCATGGGAGGGTCTTGCCACGGTGAATTGCGGGAAATGGGTTGCGGCGGGAGCGGTTGCGGCCGCTTCCCTGCTCCGTCCTTGACGGCTGCCGCCGCGAATGATCGACTGGTTCAGGACCCTGAACGGGCGAAGCCATGTTTGTTCCTCGATTTACGCTTGACGACTACGAAGATGCATTTGCCGATCGCCATCTGCTGCATGGCGTGGTAGCGAAGTGGGCGAAGGAACGGCCGGAGGCTCCCGCCATCGTCGGTGCGGAGAGCGGCCGTACGCTCACTTGGAGCGAGTTCGACCGCGCCACCGCGGCGCTGGGGATCGAATTGCGGCGCATGGGCTTCGTCAAGGGCGACTTCCTGGTTACGCTGCTGCCCATGTCGGTGAACCACGTTCTGCTGGAGTACGGCTGCTTCAAGATCGGCGTGATTGTTGCTCCGCTGGATCTGCGCCTCTCCGCCGCCGAGGTGATCCGGGCGCTTGAACTGCTCAGGCCGCGCGGATTTGCCGCTTTGGGTGTGAAAGCGCCGCTCGATCTACGCCCGCTGTGGCGCGCGGTACAGGAACTTTGCCCCTGGATCGAGCATTTCATCGCGGTTGATTCGGAGGAGCCGATAGACGGCGCGCAGTCCTTCGAGGCAATCGCAGGGGCGGCGGAGGACGCCTTCACCGAAGTGGCGGACGCTGCCGCAGTGGCCGAGGATGATGGCGCGCTGGTCATCTTCACGACTGGTTCGACCGGCTCGCCCAAGCCGGCCCTGCTCTCGCACCGCAACATCACCGTCCAGAACATGTGCATGTGCGGCTCGTTTTTTGGCGGCGACTCCGGCTCGCGCACGCTGGTCAATCTGCCTCCCTCTCACGTCGGAGGGCAGACCGAGGCGATGATGAGCACCTTCTTCGGAGGAGGCGCCGCGATTCTGCTGGAGGTCTTCGACGCCGGCCGTTCGCTACGCGCGATTGCCCGGCATCGAGTGCAAATACTCGGCCAGATTCCGGCCATGTTCAACCTGGAGTGGATGCTGAAGGACTATGATCGCCACGATCTCTCCAGCCTGACCTTTGCGGCCTACGGAGGCAACGCGGTGGCGCGGCCCTTCCTTGACCGGCTTTCCGCCATGTCGCCCGTCATCGGCACCGGCCTCGGGCTCACCGAAACGGCCGGCTTCTGCACTTATATTCAGGCGAATGCGGCCGCTGGAGAGACGCTGCCGGAGGGGCTTGGCCACCCGATGCCCATCTATCCCTGCTCCATTCGACGGCCCATGCGCGCCGATGGCTACGCGGGCGATGAACTCGCCCTGGGCGAGACCGGCCACGTCTGCTTCAGCGGGCCGCAGACCTTTCTTGGCTATGTGAACGATGCGGAGGCCACGGCCCGGGCGATCTCGCGCGACGGCATTTTGTACACCGGCGATCTTGGATACAAGGATGCGGCCGGCTTGCACCTGACCGGACGGGACAAGTGGGTAATCAAGTCGATGGGCTACCTGGTATTCCCCGGTGACGTGGAAAGGCACATCTGCGCGCTTGAGGCGAAGGTGGCCAACTGCGTGGTGGTGGGCGTGGCGCATGAGGTTGTTGGCGAGGCGCCGGTGGCCGTGGTGGAGAAGAGGCCCGGCGTCGAAGTGAGCCGGCAGGAGCTGGATCGGCACGCGCGCTCCCTGCCGGCCTACATGCGGCCCCGCCACTGGATCGTTCTGGAAGCCGGCCAGATGCCGCTGAACCGGGTGGCCAAGCCGGACTACCTGCTCGCCCTGGAAATGGCTCGGCAAGATATCGCCGGGTTGCGCGTCCGCGGCGAGTGGGACCGAGTATCCGTCAAGGGTGGAGCCAAAAAGCGATCTTGATTCGCGAAATCGTCGGCGGATCGCTCTTCGGGAGCGGCTTCGCGGAGCTTCTCCACGTCGGCAAGATCCTGAAATCGCCCAACAGCAAGCTTGTTTTGAATCAGGTGCTCCCGCAAGATCACGTGCGCCGGAGTATTGCCGTCGAGGAGTTCCACGACGCGGCCTTTCCGCGCTTCATCGAAGGCAACCCCAGCAATTCCTTGCAGAATGGTACCAGGAAGAATCCTCTACCGCGTGCAGGCAGGTGTTGACCGTGTTCTGTGAGTAGTTGCGACGCTGGNNTAGTACAAACGCGCTAGAATCGATAACTCCGCTCACCGCGCCGACTCCGCTGCTCTCTCAAGCCATTGCTTCCCGGCTCATCGTCTCAAACCGCAGCTGGTTCGATTTGCGATCCACGTCAATCCGCACATGCGCCCCGTGCAGCACTTCGCCGTTCAGGATCTT
>PMKA01000400.1 GCA_003157575.1 Opitutia bacterium | reverse complement strand
CAACTGCTAAGTGAACAGTATTGGGGCTAACCCCACGGAGCTTCCGTGTCCCCGATCCGCTTGATGATCCGCTTGAGCAATCCCGGAGGCTTGGGGCGGAACATTGCCGGAATCTGGTTGAGATGGCCGTTGCGTTCGGCGGTGCGGATGGGAGTGATGCCGTCGTAATTGTGGACGCCGAGCAGTTCGGCCGTGAGCAACGCGGCCGGAATCTGGTCGAGATGGCCCGCAAAGGCGGCCGCGTGCACCGCGGTGTCGCCGTGGTCGTTGTGCGTGAGGAGCAGATCGGCCGTGAGTTCCGCGGCCGGGATCTGGTTCAGCTGACCGGTCTCGGCGGCGGCGTGGATCGTGGTGTAGCCCGATTTGCTCGGGATGATGAGGCTGTTGTGGACCAGGAGCTCCGGAGGAATCTGATCCAGGTGGCCGGAAATCGCCGCCGCATGGAGCACGGTGTCGCCGGCGGCGGTTCGCTGGAGCATGTTCTCCTGTGTGAGGAACCGGGAGGGAATCTGGGCGAGATGTCCGTTGAGCGCGGCGACATGGTAGACGGTCTCCCCGCTGATGTTCCGCTCGCCGAGAAGCTCCGGAGTCAGCAACGCCGGGGGCAGGTGATCGAGGGTGCCATTTTCAGCCGCCTCGTGGAGCATCGTGTTGCCCAGTTCGGTCTTGTGCGCGACCACCTCCGGGGTGAGCAGACCCGCGGGAAGTTGATCGAGGTGGCCGTTGGCCGCGGCGATGTGGAAGATACTGTAGCCGCTGTTGCTGCGGGTCATCAGATTTTCCCTCGTGAACAAAGCCGCCGGCACCTGGAGCAGATGGCCCGCCTCGGCGGCGTGGTGCAGGGGAGTATAGCCCGACTTGTTTTTGCGCAACAGATGCTCTGCGCTCAGCGCCCCGGCCGGGAGTTCGCGGAGCCGTCCATAGCGCGCCGCAGTATGCAGCGGAGTGTTCCCTGCAGCGTTGGGTGCGGTGAGATTCCGCACGGTCAACTGATGAACGGGAATTTGAAAGAGGGTGCCCTCGCGGATCGCTGCATGAAGATTCGGTTCTTCCATACCTCGATGATAGCGACGATGGAACGATCAGGCTGAAGGCGACGCAACCCAAATTGCCGTTTGATTGGATTTGCCAAGCTTCGTCCGGAAAGACACGATTGTTCCCATGACCGACACCCCCGCCAGCGCACCTGCAGAGACCACCGAACACGGGAAGGATGCGGTGTTGCTCATCGACGACGAGAAACCGCTGCTTGCGGTCTATTCCGCTGCGCTCTCCCCCCGCTTTTCGGTCGCCACCGCGTGCTCAGTCCAGGAAGCTGAATCGGTGTTGCGCAAGCGGAAGTTCAAGGTCGTGGTCTCCGATCACCTGATGCCGGGCGGCAACGGAATGAGTTTTCTCGTCCGGACGAGGGAGGAATATCCCGAGATGCAGCGCGTGCTGGTCACCGCCTACATGAAACCCGAGATGCTGTTGCGCAGCGTAAACGAGGCCGCGCTGTTCCGCTATCTTCTGAAACCCATTTCGCTGGGGGAGTTGATCCAGGTGGTGGAGGACGCCGCCAAGTTGCACGACGCGTCGGGACGGCAGACAGGCGCGTGAACGCGCGCCGGCGCGCTGGAGCTGCGGTCAGGGCCGCTGCCTGACGCCGGCCTTCAGTTTCGCGCGCAGGTATGGCGCCGTCGGGCTGCGGCGGGCCTTGAGCAGCCCGGCCAGCGGCCCCTGATAGAGGATCTCCCCGCCGGCGGGACCGCCACCCGGGCCGAGTTCCACAACGTAGTCGGCCTCCGCCAGGAGATCGAGGTGGTGCTCGATCACGATCACGGTGTGGCCCTGGTCGACCAGCCTCTGGAGCACGCGGATGAGCTTCTCGCAATCGCTGAGATGCAGTCCGATGGTCGGCTCCTCCAGCAGATAGAAGTTCCTCGGCCGCACGCCGCGGGACCGCTCTGTGAACGTCTGAAGACCGCGGGCGAGCTCGCTGACGAGCTTCAGGCGCTGGGCCTCGCCGCCCGAGAGTGTCGGGCTGCTCTGGCCGAGGGTGAGATAGCCGAGGCCGCAGTCGCACATCAGCCGGCAAACCTCCCCCAGCCGGGCATGGAAGTCGAAGAACTCCGCGGCCTCCTCGAAGGTGAGCTGGAGCACCTGGCCCACGTTCTTCCCCTTCCAGGAGATGTCGGCAAGCTCGGCGCCGTAGCGAAGGCCTCCGCACGCCTCGCAGGGAAGATAGGTGTCCGGCATGAAGGCCATCTCGAGGCGGATGCGGCCCGCGCCCTCGCAGGCGGGGCAGCGGCCCCCGGTCGTGTTGAACGAGAAGCGCGACGCCGTGTAGCCGCGGATCTTCGCCTCGGGGAGCGATGCGAAAAACTGACGGATGAGGTCGAAGATCCCCAGATACGTCGCCGGCGTCGAACGCGGCGTCTTGCCGATCGGCGACTGGTCGACGTCGATCACGCTCTTGAAGATCCCCGCCCCACGCAAATCTCCGAAGACAGGTTCATGGTCGCCGGGTTCACTATCTCCGGGAAGACCCGTCAATTTGGAGAACTCGCGGCCGGTGAGCCGCGCCTTTCCCTCCTTGATCGCGCAATTGACCGCGGGACGGAGCAGATCGCCAAACAGCGTCGATTTTCCCGCGCCGGAGGGACCGCAGACCATGATCAGGCGGCCGGACGGCAGACGCAGGTTGACCGCGTGCAGGTTGCGGTAGTTCACGCCGGTGAGCGTGATCCATGAGGATTCAGTTTCGGACCCGGGGGGTTGAGAACCGGATGTGGAGTCTTGCCTCCTGGGATTGTACTTTGGAATTCCCGTTGCACCCTGGGATCTCGGACCTGGGATTTCCCTGTACGATCCCCGGGACGGATGCGCCAATCCGTGTTCGAGGTAGAGGCCGGTCAGCGAGTTCTTGTTGCGCCTGAGATTCGCCGGCGTGTCGTTGGCGATGAGTTCGCCGCCGTGCGTTCCCGCGCCAGGCCCAAGATCGATGATGCGGTCGGCGCTCTCCATCATCACATCGTCGTGTTCGACGACGAGCAGGGTGTTCCCCTTGTCGCGGAGCGCCTCTAGGGTGCCGATCAGGCGCTCGTTGTCGCGCGCATGCAGGCCGATCGACGGTTCGTCGAGGACGTAGAGCACGCCGGACAGGTTGGACCCGAGCTGCGCGGCGAGGCGGATGCGCTGGGCTTCCCCTCCGGAGAGGGTCTCGGTCGGCCGGTCCAGCGAGAGATATCCGAGGCCGACATGATCCAGGAACTTCAGGCGCCCTTCGATCTGCGGAACGATGTCCATCGTCACGGCGCGTCCCCGGGCATCGAGGGAGAGCTGGCGGAGGCGGGCCAGAAGTCCGGCCGGCGGCAGCCGAAGCAGGGCGGGCAGCGAGAGCGGCGTCCCGGTCCGGAAATGGAGTTTGACCGCGCGCGCGGCGCGATTGAGCCGTTCGCCGTGGCAGCCGGGGCACAGCGTGCCCGAGATTCCGCCGTTGTCCGCGTCGCCGCCATGCGCCAGGTCCGCGATCTCCGGCGGCAGCTCCTCGTCCTCGCGCGGCTTCAGCATCCAGTCGTAGATCCGCCCGTGTCCACGGCAGACCGGGCACCAGCCGCGCGGCGAGTTGAACGAGAAATGCTTCGGATCGAGCTCTGGAAACGACTCCCCCGTGAGGCTGTCGGTGCGGGTCGTGGAGAACCAGGAGAGGATTTCGCCGTCGGAAGAAAGCAGGAAGCACGAGCCCTTGCCGAGTTGCAGAGCGCGGGCGAGGCCTTCTTCGGCTTCCCGCCTTGAGCTATTGGCTTTCAGGGTCGGGCTTTCCCCTCGAAGCGCCGCGGCACGGCCGGGCCGCAGGTCGCAAACAACGGCCTCGATGTCGTGCACCTTGTAGCGGTCGAGCTTTTGAAAATCCGCAACCCGGAGCAGGCGTCCATCGGCGCGCATCAGCTCAAAACCCTGGCGGGCCAGCCAGCTTGCGATCGGCTGGTGGTGCCCCTTGCGTCCGCGGATGAGCGGCGCGCAGAGGTAAAGATGCCGGGAGCGGCGCGCCCTTGGCGACGCAAGGATTTTTCCGAGGAGAAGCCGGAGCCGCGCGGGCGAGAGCGGCGTGACCGGCCGGTCGGACTCCGGGTGGTGCTGGACGCCCATGCGCGCATAAAGCAGCCGGAGGTACTGCGCCACCTCGGTGATCGTCGCCACCGTGGATTTGCGCGAACCGCGCGTGATGCGCTGCTCGATTGCGACCGTGGGCGGGATGCCGGTCAGGCGGTCGACGGCCGGCCGCGGAAGCTGCTCGACGAACTGCCGGGCATAGGGCGACATCGATTCCATGAAACGCCGCTGGCCCTCGGCGAAAACGATGTCGAATGCGAGGGTCGATTTCCCGGAACCGGACACGCCCGTGACGACCGAGAACTGGTGGTGGGGAATCGTGACGCTGAGGTTTTTGAGGTTGTTCTCCCTGGCGCCGACAATGACGATCCCTGAATCCGCGGTCCTGCCGGGCCCGGCCGGAGGCTCCCGCGAGGCCGCGCGCGGGACTTCGTATGCGATATCCAGATACGCCGGCCCCCCCCGTTCCGGCAGCTTGTCATCCGTCACGTGATAAGCCGCCAGCGCGGCTCGGAGGAAGGGAGAGGTTGCGGTGGCGGCGAGCGCGAGTTCCTCGGGGGAGCCCTCGGCGACGATCCGGCCGCCGGCGGGGCCGGCCTCCGGCCCGACTTCGAGTATCCAGTCGGCCGCCATGAGGACGTCGAGATTGTGCTCGATCATCACGATGCTATGGCCCCGGTCGACGAGTGCCTGCAGCACTCCGAGCAGGCGTTTCACATCGTGCCGGTGCAGTCCGGTGGTGGGTTCGTCGAGCAGGAGCAGGGAGCCTCCCTGGGGCGGCCCGGATTCCAATGCAGGGCGTTTTGGACCGGGATTCGCGGTGAGCCCGGAATCTGGAGTTTGGATTTTTGAGCTTGGATTTTCGTCGGCTGAAAGACCGCCCAGAAAGCGGACAAGCTTGAGCCGTTGCGCCTCGCCTCCGCTGAGCGTGTTCAATGGCTGGCCGAGGGTCAGATAGCCGAGGCCGACCTCGGCAAGCGA
>PMKA01000218.1:2594-3121 GCA_003157575.1 Opitutia bacterium | reverse complement strand
CCGTTTCGTGCTGCGCAAGGCGCTTCAACACGGCCTCAAGGTCATCATTGTCGTCAACAAGATTGATCGCGAAAATAGCGATCCCGCGGGCACTTACAACAAGGTCCTTGAACTTCTGCTCGAGCTGAATGCCAACGAGGAACAGTTCAACGCGCCCGTTGTTTATGGCAGCGGCCGGGATGGCTACATGTTGCGCAAGCCCGGCGACAAGGGCACGGACATGACTCCGCTGTTCGAGACGATCCTCGATCACATCCCACCCCCATTCGCGAAACCCGACGAGCCGATCCGCATGCTTGTCTCCAACATCGACTGGAGCGACTACGTGGGACGGATCGCCATCGGCAAGGTCCTCTCAGGCCAGATCACGGTGGGCGACACCGTTTACGTCCTGCACCCCAAGGGCGGTGACCCTGTCCGCTGCAAGATCACAAAGGTCGTGGAATTCTCCGGCACGCAGACCAGCGAGTCGGCTGTCGGCGTCGCCGGCAACATCGTCGGAGTCTCCGGTTTCGAGGACATCGACA
>PMKA01000218.1:0-2533 GCA_003157575.1 Opitutia bacterium | reverse complement strand
GAAGGCGCGCGGCTCGATGCAGATCGCCATCCTCGTCGAACAGATGCGTCGCGAGGGCTTTGAGATGCTCGTCTCGCGGCCGACCGTCATCACAAAGACCGAGAACGGGCAGACGCTGGAGCCGTTCGAATCGCTCTGGGTTGAGATTCCGGAGGACTGCCTTGGCGTGGTCATGCAGCTTCTTGCCAACCGCAAGGCGCAGATCACCGCCATGCACAAGCACGTTCTGGGAACCACCATCGAGGCGGTGGCGCCGACGCGCGGGCTCATCGGACTCGAAACCGATCTCGTCAACGCGACGAGCGGACGCGGCGTCATGTCGCATCTCTTCAAGGAATACGGCCCCTGGGCGGGCGAAGTCCTCACGCGACTCACCGGCACGCTTGTGGCGACCGAGTCCGGCGAGTCCAAGGCCTACGCGCTCGTCACCATCCAGGAACGCGGCAAGCTCTTCATCGGCGCAGGCGAGCAGGTCTACGAAGGCATGCTCGTGGGCGAGAGCCCGCGACAGGAGGATATTCCCGTCAACGCCGCGCGCGCGAAACGGCTCACCAACTTCCGCTCGCAGGGCGAAGGCGTCGCCACCCAGCTCTCGCCGCCGGTGCGGCTGTCGCTCGAGAAGGCCATCGAGTACATCGCTTCGGATGAGTTCGTCGAGGCCACGCCAAAATCGCTCCGTCTGCGAAAGCGCATCCTCAGCCAGACCGACCGCCGCAAGGCCGAGCGGGCCGGGCGCAAGGGCGAGACGACGGAAGCTGACGATTCTTGACTGGGTCGAATATAGCTACAGCGTAGCTACATGACCAGCATAGCGAAGCTTTTCACCACGGGCGGCTCTCAGGCCATCCGTCTGCCGAAGGAGTTTCGTTTCCCCGGCAAGGCCGTGCGCCTTCGCCGGACCCGGACCGGTGTGCTCGTCACAGCCGAGCCCGACGATCTTGAGGAACGCCGTCAGCGCTTCATCAAGCTCGCCGGCTCATGCCCGGATTTTCCAGACGTCCCGCCACCAACGGGGACCGACCTCCCGCGCGACTTCTCGTCCTGATGCTTTTTCTGCCGGATACGAACGCATTTTCCCACTACCTGCAGGGCCGCGATGGTGCGCTTGTTGCCAGGGTGGCGGCCGAATTCTCAAATCTTCGGATCGCGGCCATCGTCCTGGCAGAGCTCGAATATGGTGCAGCAAAGAGCGGAATCGCGCGCCATCGGCAACGGCTGGACGGCCTTCTGGCGGTGTTGGCCGTTGAATCCTTTTCGTTGGCCGACGCACAATTCTACGGTGGATTGCGCGCAGATTTGGAGCGCCGGGGCCAATGCATCGGGCCGCACGATATGCTCATCGCCGCGCAAGCCCTGCGGCTCGGCGCCACAATCGTCACCCATAATATGCGGGAATTCTCCCGCGTGCCCGGTCTGAAGTGCGAGGACTGGCAGTCGACTTGATACAACTGCAGCGCCACCTGGCGGGGCCAACAACCACCCGGCATCGCAATTCCAAAACCCGCGCTGCCTATCCGATCAGCTTCGCGTAGGCATCGGCGGAAAGCAGCGCGCCCGCGGCCGCCGGGTCCGGCACTTTCAGCCTGATCATCCAACCATCGTCAAACGGAGACTGGTTCACCTTCTCCGGCGCTCCGTCCAGCGCCGTGTTCACAGCAAGCACCGTTCCCGTGACCGGTGCATAAACGTCGGAGGCCGCCTTCACAGATTCGACGACGCCAAACGTCTCGCCCGCCTTCAACACCGCCCCTGTCTTGGGAAGCTGGACAAAGGTGATGTCGCCCAGGCTGTTCTGGGCGTAATCGGTGATGCCGACGGTCGCTGTGCCGTCGCTCTCCAATTTCAGCCACTCATGAGATTTGGCGTATTGAAGGCCGTGTGGGACTTTGCTCATTGGGAAAAGGGGAAGCCTGTTTGCCCGCGCCGCTGCGGCGGGGTTTCAGGCGATAACATCGAGGAATCCATCGCGTGCAAGCACGCTCCGAGGGGATCATTTTTTCTTCATCCGTCGGAAAGAACGCAAGGCGAAGCCGCAATCAGGCTTTCTTTGCCGGGACGAACGGCGGCTTCACAAGATGCAGGGCGATCTTTTCGCCCCGGATGTCGACCGTCAGTGGTCCTGCCACGGCCTTCGCCTCAACCAATGCAGAGCCGATTGCCTCGTTGAGAATCGGCGATAGGGTTCCCGAGACCACCCGTCCCACCTCGCCCAGACCGCCAAACACAGGCGAGCCGGAACGGACGATCCGCCGGTCGCCGGTCTTGAAATAGACGATCTTTTTCGCAGAGCCCGCGGCTTTCTCGGCCACGAGCGCCTTGCGGCCGATGAAGTCCGCCCCCTTCCCGAGCTTCACCGTCCAGTCCAGGCCCGCCGTGAGCGGCGAGATGTCCGCGCTGATTTCGTGGCCGTAGAGCGGATAACCCGCCTCGAGCCGAAGGCTGTCGCGCGCGCCCAGGCCCGCGAGCTCGAGCCCGTGCGGAGCGCCCGCCGCAAGCACCGCCTCAGCCAGCCTCACCGCCTCGGTCGCCGGAT
>PMKA01000500.1 GCA_003157575.1 Opitutia bacterium | reverse complement strand
CGACGAGCGCCCGCCCTACACACCATCCGGCTTCAAAGTAGGCGAACAACCCATGGCGCGTCCACGCGGATGACGTCATACTGACGCTTGTCCCGCGCAGAATATCAAACTCCGACTGACTCCACGAAAAAATATCCGTCTCAACCGTTTGGTCTGCGCAGCGATTCTTCGACTCGATCGGCATGTTGGTTGTTAGCCATCGCATTCCGGATAACGTCTTATTGAAATTCCCTAGCACGAGAAAAAACAGAAAACCCAGATCATGATCCCCATGAATTCCTCCCAGGTCACTGCAGCAGCCGCAACAGACCCCAACCTGACCCACGACGAGATTGCGCAATGCGCGCGCGAGTTGTGGACCGAATCCGGTCAGCCCGAGGGCCGGGATGAGGCGATCTGGTTCGAAGCCGAACGACGGCTGGTCTCGGAACTACGGGCAGCCCGGGCGCCCGCGGCAGTCCCGCAACCAGCGGCCTGTCCGCCATCCGACACGCCGATTCAAAGCCCAAGAAGTCGCCGAACCGGCCGCAATCAAAAATACGTCATGTGACCCTTGGGACCATCTGCATCTTCGGCCGCCATCATCCCGATTCAGATAACCGGTTTCCGGCTTCGATCTGCAGTCCTCCCTTCTTGCATCAGCCTCCGTTGGCTGCTGATGCCGCCGCTCAGCTTCTTCCCTCTCCATGCCCGAAGACCCCAATCGCATTCTGATTGTAGAAGACGATGCCGGTCTGGCCGAGCGCCTGGGCTGCAGCCTGAAAAGCCTGGGATTATGCGTTGATGTCGTGGGTTCGGGAAGGGAATGCATTTCGTGGCTTCCGCATCACGGGACCGACCTGCTGCTCGTCGACTATTCGCTGCCCGACATGACGGGCGCAGCGCTGGTCGACGAACTGCGTGGCACCGGCGGGCTGTGTCCGTTCATAGTCATCACCGGCCATGGCGACACTGAGGTGGCGGTGCGGCTGATGAAACTCGGCGCGCTGGACTGCCTCGTCAAAGATGCGCGTCTGCCCGATCTTCTGCCCGAAATCGCGCTGCGTGCCCTCGATGAGATCGCAGTCCGCCGGCGGCTGACGGCGGCCGAAAGCGCCCTGCAGGAGAACGAACGACGCTACCGGCAGTTGCTCGCGTCGGTCACCGACTATCTCTATTCGGTACGGATCGAGGACGGGCGTCCGGTGGCGACCTCGCACGGGCCGGGATGCAAGATGGTCACCGGCTACGTGCCGGAGGAATATGCCTCGGATTCGTCGCTATGGATCGAAATGGTCCACCCGGAGGACCGCGCGGCAGTGGTGGAGCATGCGCAGGCGGGCATCCGCGGGGAGAGGCGCGCTCCGCTCGAACACCGCATCAGGCACAAGGACGGTTCCCTGCGCTGGGTGCAATGCGCGATTGTGCCGCGACGCGACTCGGAGGGCCGGCTGGTGGCCGTCGACGGCATTATCGTCGACATCACAAAGCGAAAGGAGGCCGAGGAGGCCTTGCGCCTCAGCGAAGAGCATTTCCGACGGACGTTCGACCTGTCGCCGGTGGGTGCAGTGATAGTCTCCACGGATTTTCGGTTCCTCCATTGCAACGAGGCGTTCTGCCGGTTTGTAGGCTATGCGGAAGCCGAGTTGCAGCAGAAGACGTTCCTGGATGTGACCTTCCCGGGCGACCTGCAGGTCGGGCTCGCGGAGAACCGTGCGGTCCTGGCGGGTCAACTGGATGTGGCGCATCTGCAAAAACGCTATTTGCACTGTAGTGGCCGGGCAGTCTGGGGCGATGTGTCCATCCGGCTGATACGAGATGCTCACGGCCATCCCCTTCATTTTCTGACGATCGTCCAGGACATCACCGCCCCTAAGCAGGCGCACGACGCGCTGGCGCGCGACGAGGCTGAACTTGCCGCCATCCACGATCACGCGCCCGTCATGATGCTGCTCATCGGCGACGACCTCAAGGTGAGACGGCTCAACCGCGCCGCGCTGGAATTCGCCGGCAAGACACCGGATGACTCCATTGGTTTGCGCCCCGGGGACATGCTCGGGTGTCTGCATGCCCTCGACGACCCGCGAGGCTGCGGCTTCGGCCCCGATTGCAGCGCCTGTCTGCTGCGCAATTCCGTGCTCGATGCATTCCAGACGGGCGCCACGCGCCAGAGGATCGAAACCCAATCCAGGTTCGTTCGCGGCCGTGAGGTGAGCGAGGCAACGCTGTTGGTCTCTGCCAGCCGGGTGACGATCGCCGGCGAGTCCATGGTGCTTCTCTGCCTGGAGGACGTCTCCCAGCGGAAGCTCGCCGAGAAACGAGTGCACGAACAGGCCGCGTTGCTCGACGTGACGCGCGATGCCATTGTCGTCTCCGACCTCGACGGCGTCGTGACCTATTGGAACCACGGGGCCGAGCAGCTCTATGGATGGCCGAAAGCCGATGCAATCGGCCGGCCATTGCGGGCATTGATCTTCGATGAGCCGCCTCCCGCAGAGGTCACCGCGGCGTTGCAGGCGGTCCGGCAGCAAGGCGAGTGGCGCGGCGAGTTGCCCCAGCGCTCCCGGAGCGGAAATCCAATTCTGGCCCTGTGCCGCGGCGTTTTGATGGATGGGCAGGGGGGCGGGGACGGATCGATTCTGTTCACCGCGAGCGACATCACGGAGGCAAAACGGATCGAAGAGCAGTTCCTCCGGGCGCGACGGCTCGACAGCCTCGGCTCGCTCGCGGGCGGCGTGGCCCACGACCTCAACAACGTTTTCACCCCGATCATGATGTCGATCGAGATGCTCGGCTCGCTCGCCCGCGAGACCCACGACCAGGAGATGGTGCAACTTCTCGGCGACAGCACCCGCCGCGGGGCCGACATCGTCCGCCAGCTTCTCCTGTTCAGCCGCGGTAGCGACTCCCCGCGGACGGGAGTGAACCTGACGTTGATGGTCACCGAACTCCGGCGCATGATGCAGGAGACCTTTCCGAAGAACATCGCGCTTTCGGCCCAGGCGCCGGCCGATCTCTGGTCGGTCCACGGCGACCAGACGCAGCTGCACCAGGTGCTGCTCAACCTCTGCATCAACGCGCGTGATGCCATGCCGCAAGGCGGCCGGCTCGCGATTGCAGCCGCAAACGTGCAGGTCGACGGAGAATCCGCGTCCCGCCAGCTCAACGCTGAGGCCGGCCCGCACGTGTTTCTGCGGGTGACGGACACAGGCGCAGGCATTTCGCCAGAGCACGTCGAAAAGATCTTCGATCCGTTCTTTACAACCAAGCCGCTCGGACAGGGCACCGGACTCGGACTGTCCACTGCCTTGGGCATCGTGCGCAGTCATGGGGGCTTCATCACCGTGAAAAGCCGGCCCGGCGCCGGTAGTGAATTCGGCATCTATCTGCCGGCGAAGATCTCCGGCAAAGAGCGCCAAGGCGACAACGCCGTGCGCCAGGCTTCGCGCGGCCAGGGCGAGTTCATCCTCATGATGGATGACGAGGCGAACATCCGGACGTTGGTGGAACGGGCCTTGCGGAAGCACGGCTATGAAGTCGCAAGCGTTTGCAACGGCGCGGAGGCCGTGTCGTTTGTCGCCTCTCGCGGCGCCGCCGTCCGGCTTGTCATTACCGATGTGATGATGCCAACCATGGATGGGTTGCAGGCCGTACGGGAGTTGCGCCGGATTCACCCAGGACTGCCGGTCGTGGTCATCACCGGATCCCAGGAGAATCAGACAGAATTCGACGAACTGCCGCCGCCGCGGATTCGCCATCTCGCCAAGCCATTTAGCATCAACGCGCTGTTGGCCATCGTTCGCGAGGCGCTCGATGATGCCGGCACTCGATCAGAACCGGCCCGTCCATGCCGCGACCTTCCATCGGGCGCAAATTGCGCCGGCCTCCCGACATGACGATGGAGCCAGAGGCGGAGTTTTCGTTCCGCGCTGCACATGGAGAACCACTAATCAGAATCCACCCCCGGGTAGGGAATTCCCCTCTTGGCCAACCGTCTGCTACGCCGATTTCGAACTGTGCGAACCAGACCGCAACGATACATGGCTCCTGCCATCGGCAATTGGGAGTCTTTTCCGTCCCCGACTGGGATGTTCAGGCGAATGACGCCTGAGGCGTTAACCCCAGATGAGGCTGCAAGTCCGCTATTGACGGCCAGGGCCTGTTTCGCCGGCGCACGCCGCTTCCTTAAATCCCCCGTCTCCAAGGCGTCCTCACCAGCCCGATCCTCTCTTCTTCACAAATTGGAATCCACAGTAATCAAAAACGTACAAGGCCTGCCATGTTCAAGAACCTGAAACTCAGAGCCAAGCTGACCGGCTCCTTCATCGCCGTCGCGGCGCTCACCCTCGTCCTGGGCGCGCTCGCCATCTTCAGTATGCTTAAGGTGAAACGAACCGCCAACATCCTGGCCCAGGAGAACGTTCCCGCGGTGGCGGTCGCCAACGAGGTCGAGCGCTCCGCCCTCAAGGCGATGTTCGAATCCCGCGGCTATGCCTACACGGAGGAGACGCAGTTTCTCGACCGCGCCCGGGCGGATCTTGCCGATGTCGAGAAATTCCTCAAAGACGCCGCCGCCCACGCGGAGAAATTCGACATGCCGGTGTTGCGCGCCAACGCGAAGCTGGCCGAGGAGAAGGCGCTCGTTTACGGGGGACTGATCAACGAGGCAGTGAAAGTCACCGAAGCGATGAACAAGGACCTGGCCACGATGAGTGAAGCCGCGACGGCCTTCCAGAAAGAGTGTGATGATTACCAGGCCGAACAGCAGAGGCTGTTGAAGCTCGACATCACGGCGGCGATCGCCGGGAAGACCACGGAGGAGAAGATCGACGAGCGGCTCCAGAAGAGCGCGATGATGAACGACATCAGCGACAGCATGAGCCTCATCCGCATGGATGTATGGAAGTCGCTCAGCAGGCGCGATCCTGAAAATTTCAAGGCGACGATCAAACGGTTCGAGCAGATCGCTGCGAAGCTCGGCGAGCTGAAGCCGCTTACGCACCAGGATTCGAACTTACGGCAGATCGTCGCCTGCGAGGCCGCCGCCCAGACCTACCTCGCCTCCATGGAGAGCCTCCTGAACAACTGGTTGGCCCGGGAGGAATTGGCCAGAAAGCGTCTGGTATCCGGCAACGAGGTGATCGATGCCGCGGAGAATACCGCCAAGACCGGCATGAAAGACACCGCCAATTCCGCCAGCGAAGCCGCCGGCGCCCTGGCGGCTGCGTCCAATATAACGATCGTCGGATGCCTGGTGTCTTTCGTGCTCTCGGTCGTTCTGGGGCTGGCCATCACGCGCATGATCACCGGGCCGGTGAACGCGCTCGTGGGCGGGCTGGGCC
>PMKA01000516.1 GCA_003157575.1 Opitutia bacterium | reverse complement strand
CCTGCAGCGTCGCCCAGGCCCACGTCTGCCAGCCGAAGGCCGCGTCGCGCATCAGGTCGCGCGCCGTTTTCGGCACGGAATCCACGCCGGCGGGGTAGGCCGCGAGGAGCCTGTCGGCGAAGGGGCCGTAGCGCTGCCGGGTGTTGGCGATGAACTCCGCGGGGGTCTTTTCCCGGGAGAAACTCAACCCCTCGTCGGAATTGTAGCCCACGAGGATTGGCGTCTCGTTGTAGCGGCCTGCGGTATAAAGCTTGTACCGGTCGTCGGGGATGAGCCAGCCGTCGATGATCGGCCAGGCAGAGCCGCTGCCCCAGCCGGCTGGGAGCTTGTCGGGAGCGATCTTGCGCAGTTCCGCAATGGATGAGACGCCGGTTTTTCGGATGTAGGCTTCGCCGGCAAGCTCGGCATCAGGCAGGCGTCTCATGTTCTCGCCGGGATAGGTGGTGGGGCGGGNNCCGAACGAGCCGCCGCTTTGCGAGATGGCGCCTTGAAACAGCCCCCTGGCCTCCGGGGATGCGCACAGCATGCTGACGGCGATGCCGCCGGCCGACTCGCCGAAAATCGTCACTTTGTCCGGATCGCCGCCGAACGCAGCGATGTTCTTCTTCACCCACTGGAGCCCGGCGATCATATCCTGCAGGCCGTAGTTGCCCGAGACGTGGTGCGGCGACTCGGCGCTCAGCTCCGGGTGCGCCAGGAAGCCGAGGGGACCGACGCGGTAGTTGATGCTGACCAGCACGACGCCCTTCCGTGCCAGATGTTCGCCATTGTGGACCGGAGTCGAAGTGGAGCCGAAGGAGAATCCGCCACCATAAATCCAGACCAGCACGGGCACATGATCATCCGCAGACTTGGCGGGCGTCCAGACGTTCAGGTAGAGGCAATCCTCGCTCACATTCCCCTTGCCGTCGCCCTGGTAGGGGTCGGGTGCGAATTTCTCTGCCGGGCGCACGCCCTCCCATTTTGCCGCCGGTCTTGGAGCGCGCCAGCGGAGATCGCCAACCGGCGGCGCGGCGAAGGGGATGCCTCGGTAGACCGTCAGGTCATTTTCCGCGACGCCCTGCACGAGGCCGTACTCGGTCATGACGGGCGCAGGTCGCTGGGCCAGGCCGGTCGCGCCGGCAAACAGAGGGAGGAGCAGGGCAAGCTTCATTTCCATGGCGGTGACGGTGGATGCGTTGCAGGTCGGGGGCAGGGCTTTAGCTTCGGGTTATCTGGCTCCGGCCGGCTTGAATCCAAGCAAGGGAAGCATCGTCTCCGCATACCGTTTGCCCAGTTCGCGGTAGCCCTCTGGAGTGAAATGCAGATGGTCCGGCCGGCCGACGCAGCCCTGTGAGGAGACGACATGCGCGGTGGGAATCACCTTGGGAAGGCCGGCGATGATATCGTTCATGCTCGCACACGCGCCATTTTGCTCCGCCCCCATGAGCTCGCCGGCGAGCAGCGGCACATCCTCGGCTTTGAGGTCCAGGTCCTTGAGCAGGTTTTCGTAGACGGCTTTGACCTTGGCCGGCCACTCCTTGTCGTTCGTGTTGGATTCGCCCTGGTGCAGGAGGATGCCTTTAATAAGGCCCGCTTTCTTGGCCAGTCTTCCCATGTCGACCAGATGCTGGTATGGGTTCCCGTCGTAGGCGGCGATCATGGCCTTCATCCATGAGGGGGCCGTTGACGCGTAGGATTGGAAATTCGCCTTGTCGAACAGCTCGATCTTGCTGCCTGCCACGGAAACGTTGACGACGCCGACCTTGATGTCAGGCGGGAGGTTGGCAACCAGTGTGCGGCCAAAATAGTCGGCCGGGCAGAGACCGCTCGAAGGCCGGCACAACGGCGGAACGGCGGTGTACCAGTTGCCCTTTACCCGGTCCAAGGCGGGAAAATCAACCGCCGCCAGGACCTGGAAGCGAGGGTCGACGGACGTCTTGTCCTCTGCCGGAATTCCCGGAAATCCCTCCATGTTCGACTGTCCGAAGCACAGAAATATGAAGAAATTCTTGTCCTGGGAATAGGCGCTGGCTGCGAGCAGGAGCATCCCGGCAAGGATGAGTTGTTTGAGCGATCTTTTCATTGGGTTTGGGAGCCTGGAAGAGGGGAAATCAGAATGCGAGAAAGACACGGGCCGGAACGAGGCAACGCGCACCTATCAATTCCTAGAGTTTGACCGTAGCCGCCTGACGAAGATCGGCTGACGAAGCGCCGACGCGGATCGTCCATTCGCCGGAGGGGATCGCATAGTCCTTTTTGTCTTCGCTCCAGCGGCGCAGCGCCGTCGCCGGCACCGCGATCCTCACGGTCTTCGTCTCGCCCGTCGCAAGGTGCACACGGCTGAATCCGCACAGCGCCCGGATCTCGCGCGGATGCGCCGCCGCGGGGGGTGTCGCGTAGAGCTGAACGACCTCGTCGCCGTCGCGGCCGCCGGTGTTGGTGACGTCCACCGTCACAGTCAGCGTTTCGCCGGTGGATGGGATCACGCGTAGATTCGCGTACCGGAAGCTCGTGTAGCTGAGGCCGTGGCCGAAAGGATACAGCGGCTTCCCGGCAAAATAGCGGTAGGTGCGGCCGGCCATCCGGTAGTCCTTGAAATCGGGCAGGTCGGTGGTCGCACGGTAGAACGTGACGGGCAGCCGGCCCGCCGGGTTGTAGCTGCCCAGCAGCACGTCGGCAACGGCGGTGCCGCCCGCCTGGCCGGGATACCACGCCTGCAGGATGGCGTTCAGATGTTTGTCGGCCCAGGGCATCGCGATCGCGCTGCCCGAAAGGTCGACAAACACGACAGGCTTGCCGGTCGCATGCAGCTTCTCGAGCAACTGCTGCTGCAGGGCCGGCAGTTCGATGCGCGTGCGGTCNNCTCCTCGCCTTCGAGCTGCGCCGAGATTCCGCCGACAAACACGATCACGTCGGCGTCCTTCGCCTTCGCGAGGGCCTCGGCCTCGCCAGCGTCCGCCGCAGGAGTCTTCCACTCGAGCGAGATTTTCGCGGGACCGTCCCCCTGGACGTACTCCAGCTTGATGGGAATCGCGGCGTTGTCCGGAAGCCGGCGGGTGACACGGATCTGTCTCACCCGGCCTGCTTCGCCGGTGCCGGGGGTCCAGGAATCGATGACTGTTTCACCCCCGACCGTAAGGCGAAAACCGCCGCGGCCCTCGACCACCAGATCGTAATCGCCCGCAACCGTCGTGAGCATCTCGCCGTTCCATCGCACGGAGATTCCTTTTTCGGGAACGTCGGGTGGCAGGCGATCGTATGACGGGTGACACGTGCAGAAATCAAAACTCAACGGCCGCTCAGTTCGTTTGGCCACGGGCGTTCCTGACAACTCCCGATTGGCGAAGTATTCGCC
>PMKA01000292.1 GCA_003157575.1 Opitutia bacterium | reverse complement strand
CGCCCGCCGCCGATCTTCTTGCAGAGCACCTGGGAGAGCACGGCCTGAATGGAGCCGGCCAGCTGGGTGCGGATCATCTCCTTCATGTTCGACGGGAATGCGTCGACGATGCGGTCGATGGTCTTTGCCGCCCCGTTGGTGTGCAGCGTTCCAAAGACAAGGTGCCCGGTCTCGGCGGCGGTGATCGCAGCCTCGATGGTCTCCAGGTCGCGCATTTCACCGACGAGGATGACATCGGGGTCCTGCCGCAGCGCGCGCCGGATGGCCTCGGAAAAGTTCGGCACGTCCACTCCGATCTCACGCTGGGTCACAAGGCAGCGCTTGTGATCGTGATAGTATTCGATCGGGTCCTCGATCGTGATGATGTGGCCCTCGCGGTTCTCGTTGATGTAATTGATCATCGAGGCGAGCGTGGTGCTCTTGCCGGACCCGGTGGGGCCGGTGACGACGATGAGTCCGCGCGGACGATACAGAAGCTCCCTTATCTTGTCGGGCAGGCCGATCTCGCGCAGGCCGAACATCTTGTTTGGAATCTGGCGAAGCACGAGGCCGTAGTTCCCCTTGGCCTTGAGCACGCTCACGCGGAAACGCGCCTTGTCCAGGTAGGCGAACCCGAAATCCGTCCCTCCGTTGAGCTTCACGTTCTGCACATGGGCGTCGGGCGTGATCGCAAGCATGAGATTCTCCGTGTCGGTCGGCGTCAGCGCCGGACCGTCCACCGGCGTCATGCTCCCGCTCAGGCGCAGGGTCGGAGCCTGGCCGACTTGCAGGTGGAGATCGGATGCGTGTTGTTCAACCACGATTTCAAGCAGGTCGTTCATCTCATAGCTCATGGGGATTCTCCATTTGGCGGGGACAAGGGTGCGACTGTGAGCCTATCCGCGTTTTGGCCGGCGTCATTCCAAAAAACGCCACCCGTGCAGAATTATGATTCCGTCCCTTCCGCCACGGTTTCGGCCAGCACCTCCTCAATCGTCGTCAGTCCCGCAGCCGCCTTCCGCAGCCCGTCCTCCCGGAGCGTGCCCATCCCCTGCGCACGGGCCTCGCGGCGCAGGCGCATCGCGCCCGCCCGCTCGTAGATCAGCTGCTGAATGGCAGGACTCACCGTCAAAAGTTCGAAGATGCCCACGCGCCCCGAAAAGCCCGCGCCGCCGCACACCGGGCAATCCGCGGCGCCGGCTGTTCTTCCGGCCGGAAGCGCGCCGTCCGTCGGGCCGGCCTTCGTTGCGCCCCGTGCCGGGACGCAACGCGGGCAGACACGACGCACCAGGCGCTGGGCCACCACCGCGCGCAAAGCCGACGCCACGAGGAAGGGCTTCACCCCGAGGTCGAAAAGACGGGTCACCGCCCCCGGCGCATCGTTCGTGTGCAGCGTGCTGAAGACGAGGTGCCCCGTCAGCGCGGCGTTGATCGCCGTCTCGGCGGTCTCCCGGTCGCGAATCTCCCCCACCATCACGATATTTGGCGCCTGGCGCAGGATGGCGCGCAATGCCGCGGCAAAGGTCATTCCCACCTCGCTCCGCACGGGCACCTGGTTGATCCCGGCCAGCTGATACTCCACCGGGTCCTCAACCGTGATGATCTTGCGGTCGGGTTTGTTCAGATGATTCAGGCATGCATAAAGAGTGGTCGTCTTCCCAGACCCGGTGGGACCGGTCACCAGCACAATCCCGTCGGGCAGCGCAAGCAACCGCGCGAGGATCTTCCTCCCGGGCTCGTCCAGCCCGAGCTCCGCAACACCCGGGCGGATCTGCTCCTTCTCCAGCAGGCGCACCACCATGCTCTCGCCGTGCACCGAGGGCAGCGATGAAACTCTCAGGTCCACGGTCCGGCCATGGACGCAGACCCGCGCGCGTCCATCCTGCGGGAGACGTTTCTCCGCGATGTTCATGTTCGCCATGATCTTCAGCCTCGACGCCACCGGACGCTGAAGGCGCAGCGGAGGATCCTCGGCCGGCTGGAGGACTCCGTCGATCCGGTAACGGACGCGGAACCGTTCCGCGAATGGCTCCAAATGAATGTCAGAAGCCCGGCGTGCGATCGCCCGGCCGATGATGGATTCGACGAGCCGGATGACGGGCGCGTCATCGTCCGCAGCCTCGGCGACGGCTGCCTGGCCGCCTTCGCCAGCCCCCAGGACGTCATTCTCGCCATAGTGAAGCCGGATGGCCCTGCGGATCTCCGCGATCGGGGCCACCGCCAGATCCAGGACCGGCAGGACGGCCCGGCGCAGCTCCTCGACGGCGTCCAGGTCAAACGGATTGCCGATCGCCACCCTCAATGCGGATCCGTTCTGCGCAAACGGAAACGCAACGCAGCGTTCCGCCAGCGACCGCGACACTTCCGCGAGGGCGGCCGGCCCCACGGGCTCCGCCTGAAGATCCACGGCTTGCAGCCCGTGCCAGTCCGCAAGCAGCCGCGCCAGCACCCATGCATCGACGCCACCCTCCTGGACCAGCCATTCGATCAATGCCGGCCCCGGTTCTCCAGGCGTTCCCGTGTCCTGCGTCCGGGCGCGCGCCTCCGCGAGTTGCGCGGGGAAAAGCAATCCTCGTTCGAGGACGAGCTGGGCGAGGGATTCGTCGGCTGTGCGCACGGGGGATGAGGCGTGGACGGCAGCCGGTCGGATACGGCACGGAGCCGCGAGAAACGTGATCCTGCCGGAATTCGTCGACAAATCCTCGAAAACTAACTCTCACAATTATGTCGATCTCTAATTTTCCCATACGTCGGATTGGTCCGGCCAGCCCGCTCCAGGTGGAGGGCGCAGTTGGATCACTATCTCCCATGCCTGAAACAGACATGCGCAACGCGTGCAAGCCTCGAACACGCACGCCTCGAAGGCCTCCTTTACGCCATCGCTCCGGAACATGTCCGCCCGGAAATTTCCGCGATCGATCACGCGGCAGATNNCTCCGGGATACTCCAATCGCAACTTGCAGGGCATGTCGAGAGAGCGCCCGCTCACTTGCCCGCATCAAGTGGCAGATGTACCACCTGACCTCGTCGGATTTTATCGTCGGATTTTCACTCTGACAGTTTCCGGATTGCCGCAAGACGGCTGAATAAGAAACGACTTCAGTGTTCGAGACGATGCAGCCAGTATCCCGGCCGGCGCTTGAAGTGAGCGATCGCCAGCACAAGTACGCCCTGAGGCTCGTCCACGTAGATCAACGCAT